>JAGBUT010000100.1 GCA_017630695.1 Clostridia bacterium | reverse complement strand
TATGAGATGTGCAATCTACGGCGCAGGCTCTCTCGGAACAGTTCTCGGCGCATATATGACCAAAAACGGTGCTCAGGTTGACCTTATCAACCGCAACAAGGCCCACGTTGCCGCACTCAAAGAAAAGGGTGCAACAATCAGAGGCACTGTTGATATGAACGTTCCCGTAAGCGCACTCACTCCCGACGAAATGACGGGCACTTACAACGTTATTCTTCTTATGACAAAGCAGCTTCTCAACCCCGAGGTTGTTGCTTTCCTCAAGCCCTTCCTCGCAGAGGACGGCGTTATCGTTACTCTTCAGAACGGTATCCCCGAACCCGGCATCGCAGAAATCGTTGGCAAAAACAGAACAATGGGCTGCACAGTTGAATGGGGCGCTTCACTTGACGAACCCGGTGTATGCACCCTCACAAGCGAACCCGAAAGCCTTTCT
This sequence comes from Clostridia bacterium, assembly GCA_017630695.1. Taxonomy (GTDB): domain Bacteria; phylum Bacillota; class Clostridia; order Oscillospirales; family Acutalibacteraceae; genus CAG-177. Next base: position 4,469 of record JAGBUT010000100.1, on the reverse strand, counting down.
TTCCACATGGGCAAGATGGACGGCATCACAGACGCACAGTTCAATATGGTCAAGGACCTTCTTGAAAAGATGTGCCCCGTTCACTTTGAAGAGAACCTCATCGGCGCAAGATGGTCAAAGCTTCTCATCAACGCAACATATTCAGGTCTCGGCACGGTTGTAGGCGGCTGCTTCGGTGACGTTTCAGAAGTCAAGGATGCTCGCAAGGTTGCAGTTCGCTGCATGAAGGAATGCATCGACGTCGGCCACGCAACGGGTGCTGAATTCGTTCCCGTTCAGGGCAAGGATATCACAAAGCTCTTCTACTACAAGAACGCTCTCAAGCGTGCATTCGCTGAATTCCTCGTTCCCATCGCAATGAAGAAGCACAGAGCAATCGTACCCTCAATGCTTCAGGACCTTCGCAACGGTAAGCCCTGCGAAATCGATGCTATCAACGGCGTTGTTTGCGAATGGGGTAAGAAATGCAACGTTCCCACTCCCATCAATGATAAAATCGTTGAAATCATCAAGAAGATTCAGGCAGGCGAACTCAAAGCCGAAGCTTCAAACATCAGATTCTTCGACGAGCTCCTTTAATCTATGGAAATCAAAACAGGTCTCATTATGGAAGGCGGCGCAATGCGTGGTATGTTCACCGCAGGCGTCACCGACGTGATGATGGAAAACAGCATAACCCTTGACGGTGCAATCGGTGTTTCGGCAGGTGCGGCATTCGGCTGCAACTATAAATCCAACCAGCCCGGCAGAGTTATCCGATACAACACCACTTACTGCAAAGATCCCCGATATGCGAGTCTGCGTTCGCTCATAAAAACGGGCAACCTTTTCGGTGCGGAATTCTGCTACGTTGAAATTCCGCAGAAGCTTGACCTTTTCGATGAGGAAACCTTCATCAACAACCCGATGGAGTTTTACGTTGTGTGCACCGATATCGAATCGGGCGAGGTTATTTATCACAAATGCGGCAACAGCGAAAACGAGCTGGAATGGTTCAGGGCATCCGCTTCCCTCCCCCTTGCCGCAAAACCCGTTGAGGTTGACGGCAGAAAGCTTCTTGACGGCGGCATTGCCGATTCGATTCCTCTGAAATTCTTTGAGAGCATCGGATATAACAGAAACGTTGTTATCCTCACCCAGCCGAAAGGCTTCGTGAAGCAGAAAAACAAGCTCGTGCCGATAATCCGCAGGGTGCTTCGCAAATACCCGAAGGTTGCCGAGCTTCTTGCAAACCGCCACAACGATTACAACGAAACAATCGCATATATTGAGGAGCGTGAAAAAAGCGGCGAGATTCTGGTTATCAGACCTCCTGTTGCGCTCAACATCAAACCCGTTTGCAAAGAACCCGAAGAGCTTCGCAGGGTTTATAACATCGGCAGAAAAACGGGCGAAGAAATGCTTGAACAAATCAAGGCATTCTTAACAAAATAAAAGAAAAGGACAGTTTCAAACGAAACTGTCCTTATTTTTTACAGAACGTAGATTATGATATCTCTGTTACCCCAGTTATAGCACATATCCTCGTTGTTGAGGTAGAGGTCAACGTCTGTGTTGCCCATCTCAACAAATCCGCCCGTATCAGCGGCAATGCAGTAACCGTAAACGTAGCTTCCGTCAGCCGAAACGATATAAAGCTCTGTGCCGTAGGGATATTCGGTGGGGTCAACGGCAATGTGACCTGCCATAGGTGTTCTGCCCGAAGCTGTTGCAGGGTCGCCCGTGTAAGCAGTTGCCTTTGCCGAAACCTTGGTCTTATATTTAACGGGGATACCGTTTTCATCAAGCTCAAGGTCTGTGGGAAGTGTAAGCTCCGAAATGGGAGCAGTTGTGTTTTTATAAGCTGAAAGAGTGTCAATCTTCTTGGTGCCCACGCTGATAATCTTATCAACAGGCTCTTTGACTGTTTCTTCGCTTACAAAAGTCTTTTCAACGAGAACACCGTCGATATACTTTGCGTTGTAGGTAACGCTCTTCTCGCCGTCAACACCCTTTCGGGTAACTTCCTTGTTACCTACAAGAAGGCTTGAATCCTCAACACGCTTTGTTTCAAACGGAATTTCTTCTGTTTCAACAAGGGTGCCGAAGGTTACTCTGTTGATTTCAATGTGGGTGAAATCATCAAGCTCCGTATCAAGTGAGGGAGTGACGATATCGTGCTCACCGAGAGTGATGCCTGCCGTCTCAAGTGCATCGGCAACAGTACCGCCTGCAATCGAAAGAGTTATTGCGTTGCCGTCATACTCGATGCCGACGCCGAACGCTCTGTTAATCAAAACGTTCATTCCGTCAAAGATAGGCGTTGTTGCGCTTACGTCAAGCAAATCGCCCTCGTTAAGTATAACGTCATTGTTCTCGAGAATATTTCCGAGTGTTTCACCGTAACCAACGTAGTAGCCGACAATCATATCGTCCTGAATTCTGACGACCTTGGCTCTGTTAATTACGATTTTGCCGCCAACGGTTTCGCTGTAACCCGAAAGATCAAGTCTGTCATTCGCGTTAAGATCAATACCTGCCTGCTCAACAACGTCAGCAGGTGCTGTTGATCTTGCAGAAACCATTATGCGTTTATCTCCGTCAACAACTTCAACCGTCATAACCGAGTTGGCTGCCGCAAAGGCGGTAACGGTTACGGAACACACAAAAAGCACGGTAATAACCGCAGTTAAAATTCTGAAGCTTTTTTTATGTGTTTCCATTGCTTCGGAGCGCAATTTTTTAAACATAAAAATTTCTCCTTAATTTGCGCATTAGTAATTTTGGGGTCTGTCTCAGTTGAGTAATTACCACCCTTTGAGGGGCAATTATTCGAGGCTTTCCTCGATTTCCTTTTGCAACGGTAGCTATTATATTGACAAAAGTTTGATTTGTCAAATTTTTTGAGAATGATTTTTTGTTTATTTTGCACAATGCTATTGACATTAATTCCCAAATTGATATTCGATTACAAGTTGTGCCTTGTCGGTTTTTGTCAAAAAATGGAAATTCCTGTGTGAAAAACGGAAAAAGTTACAAATGGTTACAAAAGTGTAAAAAACGGTTACATTTTTCTTTTTCAGAATAATAATTGTGTATTCCGACGCTTTTGCACTCGCCTGAAAATTGCTCTCACAACTATTATTGACCAATAATTCCCTCTGATACACAGTTTTGCCTTTTTTCTGCCTCTGACAAGTATATGAATGCCGATAAAAACATATTACAAGGCATAAAAAACACCCCGTATCGGGCGACACGGGGATGATGGTTTTTACTATATTTATAATATTATATTAATATACATTATATATGTGCTTTCAGGCGAATAATTCCTCTGAAAAATCCTTTCCCTTATCAAGAATCCAGACGCTTCCGCCATCGTTTCCGCACATTGCCGAGCATTTGCCGTTATCATAGATGAAGGCTGCACCGTTTTCAATTGCAAGACCCGAAAATCCCCTGCCCTTGACTGCGTTTTTGAACGGCTGCCAATAATCGCTCTCGTAATGGGGGCAATTGCAATAGGGCAGAATGCCGAGGCAATCTACAAACATAAACTCGTGGTTTTCGCCGCAGTCATCATACCCTTCGGCAAACCAACACATTGAGCCCGAGCTGTAGCCCGAAAGGATAACTCCCTTTTCGTAGGCTTTAAGGAATGCGGCATCCGCACCCGTTTTCTTCCACGTATCCATAAGGAATTTCAGATTGCCGCCGCCTGCATAAACGATATCACTCGAAAGAATTTTATTCTCGATTTCGTCATAGGTGAGCGATTCATCCGTCAGCAAAAGGGGTGAAACCGATGCTCCGAGCTCCTCAAAAAGGGCAAAGATATCCTCATCGCCCTCCATATCGTCAAAGCCTGCCGTCGGCACGAAAAGCACCTTCGGATTGCTCTTGCCGCTTAATTCAACAATACGCTCAAAAATCGGCATAACCTCTCTGTCGCTGTATCTTCCGCCGCCGACTCCGATGATAATTCCCATAATACCCCTCCGTTGAGTTGATAGAAGAATTGTAGCACACAGCAGTTTATTCGTCAATTATGTTGACATTTTTCTCTTTAGGAGTTACCATAAAATCAGACGTTTCAAGGGGGTATATATATAATGTATAACCGTAAACTTTGCCTTGGCATCATCGAGGGCTTCGATATGCCGTATACGGAGCAGGTCAGACTGATGAAAAACGCAGGGTTTGAGGCTTTTTTTATCGATGACTGCAACCGCCACGCTCCCGTTGACGAGCTTGTTGCCCTTGCAAAAACGCTCGGAATGGAAATCCCCTCATACCACGCACCGTTTTCAAAAAGCTACGAGATGTGGAAATCCTCGGGCAACGGTGAAAACGCAAAAAACGAGCTTCTTGATTGCCTTGAGGTATGTGCGAGGCACGAAATCCCCGTTATGGTCACTCACGCATTCATCGGATATGACGATTCCCTTGCATCGGAGGAGGCCGGCATCGAGCGATACGGTGCAGTT
>JAGBUT010000099.1 GCA_017630695.1 Clostridia bacterium | reverse complement strand
TCGTTTTCAACAAGCTCAAAATACTGTTCAGCAGGAAGACCGCCTATGAGGCACTGCTTGTACTTAACGGGAGTGCCTTTGATTGTGAGAACGATGTTGATACCGAGAAGGAGGCAGAGCATACCGATATAAACGAAGATGCCTGCTCCGACTTTACCGCTGAGGTAACCTGCAAATACTGCAGCGCCGTTACTTGCGAAGATGTTGAAGAAGGGGATAGTTGCAACAGCAAAAAGGATTGCGATGCTGTTAAGAGTGAGGTTTCTTGCGTTTCCTCTCTTACCGCAAGCACCCATAAGAGCGAGAAGGCTGACAATAACAAACACGAGCGAAAGAGCAAGAGCAACAAGAGCACCTGCATAGCCGATGAATGCTGTTTTGAGTGTTGCCGAGCCAAGCATAGCAAGGAGCGCGTCAAAATCGAGATTTGAGAAAACATCGATAAGAGCGATAAGGTTGACTGCTGTTGTTTTTTCGGCAGCCATAAAGGGTGCCTTGAACGTTACCTCGCAAAGAGGAATCAGCAAAGCTGCGATGGGAAGAAGTGAAAGGAAAATTCTTGCGATTGTGAGTTTTGAACCAACGAATGCAGCTTTGAGTCTGTCTATTTTCTTTTGAAGTCTGGCATGCTCTGCTTCAGCAGCATCAGCCTCATCAAGAAGTTTTTCTTCAAGACCATAATAAACAAGGTTAACACCGCAACCGGGGCAGTTGGGGCGCCAATCAAATAATGTGAGTTTACGACCGCATTTAGGACATTTTGCCATATGCTTTCCTCCTATAGATAACGAATTTATAGTTTTTATAATATATTAAATTCTAACATAATAACAGAACTAAATCAATTGTTAACAATAACTAAAAAGAGCGTTCGAATTTCGGCATTATGCCTATGAACGCTCTTTTGGATTATTCAGTTAAATAAAACCGCCGTCAGCAACAAGTGTCTGCGAGGTGACGTAGGATGAATCCTTGCCGGCGAGGAAAGAAACGATTCCTGCGATTTCTTCGGGTGTGCCGAACCGACCTGCAGGGATTTCATCGGCAAACGCAGCTTTGTCATCATCGGAGAGGCTGTTGTTCATCTTGGTATCAATCGCTCCGGGTGCAATGCAGTTAACCTGAATGTTGCTGGGTGCAAGTTCTTTGCCGAGAGCCTTTGTGAAGCCGATAACAGCTGCCTTTGTTGCGGAATAAACGGTTTCGCAGGAAGCTCCGCTGATGCCCCACATCGAAGAGATGTTGATGATTTTGCCTGATTTACGGCTCACCATGTCGGGCACGGCGAATTTGCAACAGTTGTAAACGCTCTTGAAATTGACTGCGCAGATTCTGTCGAATTCATCTTCTGAAATATCCGTAAAAAGCTTTTGCTGAGCCATACCTGCATTATTGACGAGAACGGAAATCCCGCCGAAAAATTCTATGGCATCCTCAAAGATTTCTTTCATACGGTTGTGGTCGGAAACGTCTGCTTTATAGATGCGATAATTTGTACCGAGATTTTTAAGCTCTTTTTCAAGTTCAGTTGCACCAAGGTCATCGGAGTAGTAACAAGCGGCGATATCAAAGCCGTCTGCGGCAAGTCGCAAAGCAATCGCTTTGCCGATGCCACCCGATGCACCGGTGATAAAAGCACATTTGTTATTCATCATCAGAAACCGAAATCAACACCGAGTGCGGAAATGTCGAAATAGCCGAGGGGGATTTTGAACTTTGAAGTATCAGCCTTTGAAGAAATCTCTGTGATTTCCCAGATGGTGACGTCGCTGCCTGAAATCATTTCAACTCTGACGGGGTTATTGTTTGAGTCAAAGTAATTCTTGGTAACGGTCTTGCCGTCCTCTGAATTGTAAACGTCGCAGTAATAAGTTTTGCCGTCAACCTTTACTTCGTAGGAAGCATCGTAAACGATGTTATCTTCAATCTCTGCTTCGAAGATTTCGGGGTCGATCATCTCTTTAAACGTTTCTGCGGGTAATTCTGCATAAAGTCTCATTGCGGGTACGATAGCGTAGAGCTTACCGTCTTTGGAAAGAATGCTTGTTTTCAAATAACCTGAACCTTCATAGGGAAGACTTGCTTCAATAAGGAAGTTTTTGCCTGACTTGCTCCAGGAGAGGGGGATGCTTTCTTCTTGTTCGTTAACGATTGATTTAACGTTCATCTTGAGGGTAAACACATCACCGCTGATGATGCTCTTATATGATTTTGCCTCGTCACGAGCAGGCATACCGTCATCACCGAGCTCGACGGTAATCTTTTTGAAGCTGCTTTCGGGAACGAGACCGTCAGCGATGATGAAATCAACCTTTTCGTTATCAAGGATAGCGTCGGGGTTGCTTTCAAACTGTTTGCTGATTTGCTCGATATAAATCTGAACCTTTTCTTCTTCTGAATACTTTGTTACGCCAACGATGTTGCTGCTGTCAACAGCGGTAACTTTGTTGCCGCTAACGTCTGTGTATTCGTAGATAATATCGCCTTTGTTGTTTTTGTTTGTAACAACGGGGATTGTGTTGCCGTTGCCGTCGTCGATATAGAGCTGTGTAACACCGAGGTCGATGGTTGTTTCTGCGCCTGCGGGTGTTGTTGTGTTGCCTTCGAGATTGCCTTCGAGACCGTTTTTACAAGCTGCCATAGCAAAAAGCATAGCGAAAACGGAAAGAACAGCAATAATCTTCTTAATCATAGTTTTTCCTCCGTGTATATTACGGATTATCCGTAACTCTGTTATGCGAACTGTTTGTTCGCGATATATATAGAATACTTGATTTCGGAGATAAAATCAAGTACGGATTAATAAAATATATTATATGAATTGTAAAGCTTTTGTGTCGGATTTGTGACGAAGCGGCTGATTTAAAAAATATTTTGAAAATGCCTTGCAAAATACGAAATTATAAATTATAATAGTCTGCGTACTTTGTAAATGCTGATATGGCTCAGTTGGTAGAGCAGCGCATTCGTAATGCGCAGGTCGTCGGTTCGAGTCCGACTATCAGCTCCAGAAAGACCTGTTCTTCGGAACGGGCCTTTTTGTTTAGTAAAAGAAAACCGCCCGACGCTCGGATGAACGTCAGGCGGTGATTTTTGTTTATTATTCGATTTCGGAGCTGATTGCGAGATCGTAGAGAGCTTCAACTTCTTTTGAGGGTTTCTTATCGATAAGTGAAACAACGATTGCTGCGAGACCGCCAATGATGAAGCCGGGAAGGAGCTCGTAAACGCCTGTTGAACCTGTGAGGAAAAGGAGCCAGAGAACGTCAACAACTGCGCCGCAAACAACGCCTGCGATTGCGCCCTTGTAGGTGAGTCTCTTCCAGAAGAGTGAAAGGATAATAACGGGACCGAATGCAGCGCCGAAGCCGCCCCATGCGTTACCAACCATATCCATAATGCTCTGTGCGCCTTCGCCTTTGCTGTTTGCGATGAAGAATGCGATAACGGCAATAACGAGAACAACGATTCTGCCGACCCAGAGGATTTCTTTGTCGGATGCGTTCTTTCTGAAGATGGGCTTATAAATGTCGCTTGTGAAGGATGATGATGCAACGAGAAGCTGTGAGTCAGCAGTGCTCATTGCAGCAGCAACAATAGCTGAAAGAAGGAGACCT
>JAGBUT010000098.1 GCA_017630695.1 Clostridia bacterium | reverse complement strand
GAAACTTTTTCATTGGGATATGAACGATAAAGAACGTTACTCTTATCAGCGGAATTAAATTTAACGGTATCCTCAATCAAATAGCTGCCCTCTCTGAACCACACGGTTATTGCTTCGTCGGAGCCGTTATTCTTGAGAAGTTCCTTTGCTCTTTCAAAGGTTTTCAGAGGAGCTTCAAGGGAGCCTTCGTTACTGTCGTCACCGTAAGGTGCAACAATAAGATCGTTTTCGCCCATAACAAATTCGCCCTCATCGAAAACAGTTTTAACCTGTTCTGACGTTTCAAGGAATTCGGGAATAACCTTTTCGGAAGGAAGAAATACTGCCGTTAACATAGTAACAAGAGACGTTAACACAGCAATTATTTTTGTGAAAATTAAGTTCATAAACCCGACCTCGCTTTTCAATTTTTATAAAAGTATACCACATATTTTAATAACATACAAGAACACAAATTCAAAAATTTCCGTTTATAAATCAATAAGATAAAAAACAAAAAGGCAGGGATATCCCCTGCCTTTAACTGTTTTCGGTAATCAGATTGCTGTCCAGCCGCCGTCGATTGTGAGAAGCTGACCTGTTGTGTAGCTTGATGCATCAGATGCAAAATAAATAACTGCACCGTCAAGTTCACCGGGTCTGCCTGCTCTGCCCATGGGGCAATAAGCCTGAAGAGCCATACCGAATTCAGGTGTGTTGATAACCATATCGGTCATTTCGCTCTCAAAATATGCAGGACCGATTGCATTGACTGTGATGTTGTATTTTGCCCATTCGTTTGCAAGTGCTTTTGTCAGCATTTCAACGCCGCCCTTACTTGCACAGTAAGCTGAAATGGGGCTGCCCATCATTGCAACTGTTGAATGAATTGAGCCGAGGTTGATAATCTTACCGTAGTTCTGCTCAATCATAACCTTACCAACTTCTCTTGCAACGTAATAAACACCGCTGAGGTTGATTTTGATTGTTGAATCCCAAGTGTTATCTTCCATTGATTCTGCAGGAGCACCGGTACCGACACCTGCGTTGTTAACAAGAATATCGATTCTGCCGAACGCTTCTTTAACTTCAGCAACAGCAGCTTTGATACTTTCGTTATCGGCAACGTCACATTTAACAGAAATGCATTTAACACCAAGTGCCTCAACCTCTGCCTTAACCTGCTCGAGTCTGTCTGTTCTTCTTGCAAGGATAGCAACGTTTGCGCCTTCTCTTGCAAGCGCAAGTGCAAACTGACGGCCAAGACCTGATGATGCACCTGTAACGATTGCAAATTTGCCTTGGATGTTGAATAAATTGCTCATTTTGATTTCCTCCGATTTTTATTTTGTTTTTAAAGGATAAACCTGAATGTGTAAATTACAACGTTTGTGATATTATTAAGCACAAATCTGATAAACGTGAAAACATAAGGGAATTCAAAAGTCCAGTCATCAAAAGTATCAAGAGTGCCGATGAGCGATGAATCATATGTGATTTCAGGATTCTTGAACGCTTTTGTTTCCATTTTCATAATGCAAAGATTCTTGCAGGCTTCACGAAGAGCGTTGCCGAAACCAATAGGATCTTTCGCATAAGCAAGTTTTACTGCGGCTTTATGCTGAAGAACCTGAAGTGCCCACATGCCCGTAAGAATTGTATCGTTGCCGTTATAGACCGCAAGAACGGGGCTCATATATCCACTGCCCGTGAAGTTAGAAGAGTAATCTGAAACAACGAATCCTTCAAATCCCCATTCTTTACGAAGAAGGTCTTTGAGAAGCGCAGATGATGAACCGCACCACTTTGTGCCGATTCTGTTATAAGCAGACATAATGCCCTTTGGCTGTGCTTCTTTTACGGGAATTTCAAATGCTTTGAGATAAATTTCTCTCATTGCCTGCTCATCGCACCAGGTATAGATTCCGTTTCTGTGAGATTCCTGATCGTTGAGAGCAAAGTGTTTGATTGTTGTTACAAGACTTTCGGAGTTTGCACCTTTGATTATTTCGGCAGCCATAATGCCCGAGATAATCGGATCTTCCGAGAAATATTCAAAGTTTCTGCCGCCTCTGGGATTGCGGTGAATATTCGCACCGGGTGCATACCAAGTATCAGTACCCATATCCTTGGCTTCCTTACCTGCACCCTTGCCCATTTCATAAGCAAGGTCAACGCTCCACGTACACCCGATTGCGGTTGCGCAAGGGTATGCCGTGCCGCTTGCGGTATAAACAAGTCCGTTTCTGCCCTTAACGCTTGAAGGGCCGTCGTTATCCATTGTGTGAGGAATACCGAGACGCTCTACACCGTGAGTTTCATAACCACCGTTAATAACAAGCATCGTCATTTCATCAAGAGTGAGCTGGTCAAGGAAGGCATCCCAAAGCAATTCGTCTTCCGCAACATCCTGAAGAGTAATGGTTTTATCGTATTTAACGCCCATTTGGGGAGCTTCACCTTCTGTTGCGGGGTCGGGAACTTTGTCAACATCGATAAGATAATCGTCAGCATCAAGTTCACGAATTTCGGGATAAGAACCCTCAACGTCTTCTCTTGACATAATTTCATATCCGCTGTAAACGTCATCAAAAAGATTTTCGATTTGAGTGCCCGTTGCTGAATCGTTCTTGATTATCTTTGTTTCTGCTATCTCAAAATCATATGAAGCGATGTGATTTCGCACGTTGTTGGCGACGATAATTTTATAAGTGCCCTTATCAAGAACCCACGCTTCATTTATTTTATAATCATAGGATGCCATATCATCGGTTTTGAATGTGATTGTAAGAGTTTCGCTTTCATTGGGGTCAAGCATTTCTGTTTTTGCAAATCCGCCTAGACAGATTGCACTCTTTTCAATACCGCCCTCTGTATAGGGTGCGCTGTAATAAAGCTGAACAACCTCTTTGCCAGCCATATCACCAACGTTGGTGACTTTGACTTCTACGGTTATTTCATCGGCATTGAAATCAGTTGAAACAATCTCTTTTTCAAAGCTTGTATATGATAGACCGTAACCGAAGGGATACTGAACCTTATCCTTCGCAAAGGTTTCAAAATATCGGTAGCCGACGTAAATACCCTCGTAATATTCAACGTACTTTCCACCGCCGTTATACTCATAACTGCCGAAACACTCGCTTGAGGGATGGTCATCAATTTTATACGAAATTGTATCGGTAAGTCTTCCTGAAGGATTGATCTTACCATCAAGCATCTGCGGAACAGCCGTCATACCGAATTCACCGGGAATCCAGATAATTGCGGCAGCTTTAATGCTTTCATATTCGTCAATCCAGCCCATCTCCATAACGTTGCCAATATTGAAAAGCACAACAACGTTTTCAAATGCAGAGGTAACCTTTTCAACCATAGCCTTTTCTTCTTCTGAAAGACTGAGGGTTTCAACTGTGTGATCCGTACCCTCTGCACTTGTTCTGCTGATAACGATTATCGCAGTATCCGAAAACTCGACTGCATCAGATAAAAGTTCGTCAGTAAGATGTTTGGAATCCATTTCTTCAAGAGTATTCTTCGCAAGGAGAACCTGAAGAAGATTATTGATAACGGTATTATCGGTTTTGGGAAGCTCGTTTGAAAGACAATGCTTTTCATAGAGTGCGCGGAGTTCAGCATTATATTCAATACCCTCTGCCTCAAAAGCTTCATAAAGAGTTATAGGATCATCGGTTGTGATTGCGCCTGAACCAGCACCTCCAAAAAACGGACAAACCGAACCTGCACCGAAAATATTTACTTTCTTATTTTCAAGAGGCAAAAAGTTATCTTCGTTTTTCAGAAGAACAATACCTTCGCTTTCAATCTGAACGGCAATTTCTTTTGTTTCTGCAATGATTGAAGGATCTATATCTCCACTTGTCGCAAAAGCAATATTACCAAGCAAAAGCGATAAAACAAGAAAAACGGAAATGACTTTCAAAAACTTCTTTTTCACTTCAACATCTCCTTATATTTTATTACCTACGGTATATCCGTCATAAACGGCATTAGGGATAATACCTCCGCCGTTTGAATCACCTATGTTGTAAATTTCATTAACTTCATCTTTGAGTGAATTATAAAGACTTGTATCGGGTCTGTTGCCGATTGCAAGAACAACCGTATCTGCCTTAACGGAGTTTTGCTTACCGTCTTTAGCTTTGTAAATAACCTCTGTTGCGGTGATTTTTTCAACCCTTGATTCAGCAAGAAGTTTTACTCCGTTACCTTTAAGATGGCCGAGCAGAATCGTCTGTGCAGTTTTTCCCGTGTTGCCTGCAAAGGTATCAGTCATCTCAATTACGCTGACCTTCTTCCCCTGCTTTGCGAGAAATTCGGCGGTTTCGCATCCGATTGAACCGCCACCGATAACAACAACGTTCTTTCCGCTTGATGCTCCGTTAAGAATATCAATCGCATTGATTGCTCTTTCTCCACCCTCAACGGGAAGGTTATTATTGATAACACCCGTTGCACAGACAACAGCATCGGGATTAAGTGCAAGAACGTCCTCTTTAGTCATCTTCTTGCCGAGGTGAACGTTGACACCGTGAAGTTCAAGCTGTTTTTCAAGATAAGGTTTCATCAGACCGAGATGCTGCTTGAAAGGAGGTTTGCAGGCAAGATTCATCTGACCGCCAACCTCGTTTGCAGAATCATAAATATCAACCGTGTGACCTCTCATTGCGGCAATTCTTGCTGCTTCAACGCCTGCCACACCTGCACCGATAACAACAACCTTTTTCTTTATATCAGCAGAGATAATCGTATGGTCGTTATCCCCTCTTGCAAGAACGGCATTTCCCGAGCAAACAGCTCTTGCTCCGTGCTGGAGCTGATGGTCAATGCAATGGCCGCAGCCGATGCAAGGTCTGATTTCGTCTTCTCTGTCTTGATCAATAAGATTAACAAGGTCGGGTTGTGCAAGTAAGCCGTGACCTATGAATATCAGGTCGCACTGACCCGATTTGAGTGCTTTTTCGGATGCAACGGGATTTTGTGCTCTTCCGCCGCCGATAAGAGTTATTTTCTTTCCTCCGGCTGTGAGCGCAAGACCGATTTTCATAACAAGACAAAGCGCAACCGCCATACAATCAGCGTAGGCTGATTCAGGTTTCTGGCTCTTACCCGCTTCACTCGACCAGATACCTGCAAGCACCTCTATCGCATCAACACCTGCTTTTTGTAATTCCTTGCAGTAATAAAGACCCTCAAGCATTGAAATTCCG
>JAGBUT010000097.1 GCA_017630695.1 Clostridia bacterium | reverse complement strand
CTCGGTACGGGGTCATCCATTAACAACACAGCCACGCTCACGGGTGCAGGCATAACAACACCCGTTACAGCAAATGAATCTCTGCCCGTTTCCGAAGAACCTGCACTCGCTATCACAAAGGGACTCAATCCGACATCAGTACCTGAAAACGGTCAGCTGACCTATACCTTTGTAATCAGCAACTATGGTGCAACAGAAGCAATCGGTACAGATAACATCGTTGTGACTGACACTTTCACACCCATTCTCAACCCCATTTCAGTAACTTATAACGGTGCTGTATGGGCAGAAAGCACAAACTATAATTACGATGAAACAACGGGTCTTTTCGCCACAGTCGCAGGTCAGATAAGTGTTCCTGCCGCAACCTATACGCAGAATCCTTTGACCGGCGAATATATCGTAACACCCGGAACAACAACAATCACCGTAACGGGAACAGTATAAAAAAACACCGCAGGGCAACCTGCGGTGAATCTTTTATTATCGATTATTCTTCTGTAAAAACATCCTTAATTGCTTTAAGATATCCGTAACCGTAAAGGTCATCAGGCTGAAGATAGCTTGTTTCCGTCCATTCGTTCCAACTGTTAACGGTTATAAACGGAACTTTCATATCACCATTATCAAGCGATTCATCTGCAAAAGCTTTGATTTTTTCACATGCGAGTCTGAAGTTTTCAGGAGTATTGTTATAAACTACACCGGGCATAATTTTATTGAATCTGACGTTGTTATCCCAACCGACGGAAATATTCGGATAATAAGATACGTTGAGTTTTTCTGTTTCTTTCTTGATTGCTGAAACGTAATTATCACAAACATCATTAAATTCGCCGTCAAAATCAGTTGAACAACCCCAATTATAATTCGTGACGGAATCCACACCGAGATAATCATACATTTCAGCTGAAGTTACTCCTTTTTGAGAATCGTTATCTTCAAGCCAATTGAAAACGCGGTTTCTCCAATGAACAATCTGAAGATGCAGACCTTTAAGACCTGCTGCAATGCATTTCTGACGAAACTCTTCAATCCCCTTTTTACATTCATCGCTTGAGCCGAATGAACGGATGAAGTTATCGATATCGAATATCATATAAACGGGGCATCCGTCGATACAATAATAATTATCTTTCAGGAAATATTTTTCAATCGTTCTGTCACAAATCTGCGAAAAGATTTCGGGCGTTACAACACCACTCCAGATTACCGTATCCAGGTCGGTATCGGAATTGCGTTTATCCCAGAGATGAGTTGCGTTATGATTCGCCCACATCAGACAGAACTTCATATCTTTATTGTTTTTCGCTTTTAAAAAGCCGTCATTAAGGCAATTTTCAAGAAACGGTCTGTTATCATACCAATACCAATCATAGATAAACACGTTGACACCGTATGATACAGCGCAATCAATCTGCATCTGCATAACCTTATCGTCAGCTTCGTTAACGTAACCCCATAAAGGTTTACGAGGCCAGCGGCAGCCTTTATATCCTTTGTCGCTCATTGCTTTGACGGTTTGCCATTCACCGTAACCCTCGGGCCAGAATATTCTTGTGCGAGGCTCATCGCCCGTATATGAAGGCCAGACAAAAGCGGCAATATCATAATTATTCATACAAAGACCTCCTGAAAAGGTTATTAACAGATTTATATTATCATATGATAATTGATATTTCAATAAACGTTATACAACTTTTAACAAAAAAGATGATAGCAAAAACTATCATCTTTCAAAATTCATTTATGCTTTTTTTGAGAAATATTCACGGGACAGTTTAACGACAATACCAGAGAGAGCTATAAGAGCTATAAGGTTCGGCAACGCCATTAATGCATTGAAGCAGTCGGCAACAAGCCAAACTGTATTGATTTCTGCAATTGAACCGACAAAAACAAAGATAACGTAAACGATTCTGTAAATATTGATTGCAGTTTTTGAATGATTCTTGAAAAGGAATCCGACACTTGCTTCACCGTAATATGCCCATCCGAGAATGGTTGACAAAGCAAAGAACACTGTAGAAAATGCAATACCGAAACCGCCGACATACGGAATAGCTTCGTTGAATGCTGCACTGCTGAGTGCCGCACCGCTGACAGCAGGAGCAACACCTGAAGCATAAGCGTCAGAATAAATTCCTGAAGTAAGAATAACGATTGCTGACATAGTGCAGATTACTATGGTTGTAATAAACACCTCAAAAACACCCCACATACCCTGCTTAACGGGATTTTCGGTGCTTGATGCGGAATGAGCAATCGGAGCAGATCCGAGACCTGCTTCATTCGAGAAAACGCCTCTGCCAACACCGTAACGCATTGCTGTGAAAATGGTATAACCCGATACACCGCCGAATGCTGATTTAAAATTGAATGCTTCCTTGAAAATAAGAGCAAATGCATTGGGAATTCTCTCTGCGTTGAATATAATTGCAAGAACAGATGCAACAATATAGAAAACTGCCATTACGGGAACTAATTTTTCATTTACTGATGCGATTCTTTTAACACCGCCGATGATAACGACACCGACAATAATTGTAAGAACAACGCCTGTAATCCACGGAGCAATTTTGAAGTTAGAATCAAGAACACCTGAAATTGAGTTTGCCTGAGTAGCGTTACCCGTGCCGATACAAGCAATCATAGCAAACAGAGCAAACGACGCTGCAAGCCATTTATTGCCCAAACCGTTTTTAATATAATACATCGGACCACCGATATTAGCACCTGATTCACTCTTCTCTCTGAAATTAAGAGCAAGAACAATTTCGGAATATTTGGTAACCATACCGAGAAGTGCGCTAATCCACATCCAGAAAACAGCACCGGGGCCACCGAGCACCAAAGCTGTAGAAACGCCTGCAATACTGCCGGTACCGATTGTGCCTGCAAGAGCAGTTGTAACAGCCTGAAATGGGCTTACACTGTTTTCATCTTTGTTATGAAGGTTTTTGTTAAAAAGCTGACCGATTGTGTTTTTAAGAATAAAACCAAATTTACGGAACTGCAAAAAACCAGTTTTTACCGACAAAAACAAGCCTGCCGAAATGAGTAAAACCATCATAAGAATGCTCAGAATATTATCATACATAAATCCGAGCGCATTGTTTATAACGTTTATAACCTCTCCCATACAAATCCCCTCTGAATAATAAATATGAATAATTAAATAACAGACAGTGGAAAGTTTAACACTAATGATATGAATAGTCAATACAATTTAAAAAATATTGAGAAAGAGAAGCAATTAGGATTATTTTTTTAACGTCCTTTCAATCCCCCTCAAATAAAAAAAGAGACGATAGCTGATGCTACCGTCTCTTTTTCTGGTGGAGATGAGGGGGGGAAGATATTGTCTATTTCAGGGTGCTCGACTTTCGGTAATCGCTTCTGATTTTTATCGCTTAGCGGCGCATTGCCCTGAAAACCTTTCACCGAAAGGTTTTCTTAACGGGCATTCGATCCCCCTCTAATAAAAAAAGAAACGGTAGCTGTTGCTACCGTCTCTTTTTCTGGTGGAGATGAGGGGGATCGAACCCCTTACCTCTTGAATGCCATTCAAGCGCTCTCCCAAGTGAGCTACACCCCCATATTTATCAAGGCTCACCGCTTGACTGTGGCGAACCTCACCGCTTGACTGTTATATAACATTCAACCGATTGCTCAAGTATCTTATCATAGATTTTTTGTAAAATCAATACCTTACGCAAATTTTTTTGCAAAAATTAAGGGTACAGCGAACCGTACCCTTTTTTGATAAACAATTATGCAAAGAAACCTGCAATGATGTCTACGATACCTGCGGCTTCGAATTCTTTAACATATTCAAGAATATCTGAAACCATACCAAGGATACCTGCAACTTCACCGCCCTTAAGAAAATCAAAAATACCGGTTACTGCTGCGAAAATCTCGTTCATGAATTCCATTGTTTTGTCCTCCCTAAATTTTTACAGTCCCTGACTGCAAAAAAATTATAGCAGAACACCAAAGGCAAGTCAATACACATTTCTTCTTGTTTGTCTGACTTTGCAATCAATTTAACATATCAAATACAGTTCGTTTACCTGTAACACCGATGCTTCTGTTTACTATCTCACCGTTTTTCATCACAACAAGCGTCGGAATCGTCATTATTCCGAAACGGTTAGCGAGTTCTGATTCTTCATCAACGTTAACTTTGCATACTTTTACGTTTTCATCTGCCACTTCAGCAACCGATTCTATCACCCTTGCCATTGTTTTACAAGGACTGCACCACGGCGCAAAAAAATCGATCAGAACCGTACCTTTGAATTCTTCAACCTCATCTTTGAAACTGTCTCTTCTTATATCCATAACTTTCATAACAATACTCCTTTGATTATTTCTTTCATATTTATTTTGCCGAATAATCAAGGAATAATTCTTTTTTATCTCACGCTCGGAATAAGCAATGTTTTCTTATCGGGAACAATATCCGAATCAAGCGAATTTTCTTCAATAATAGCTTCAACGGTTGTTCTGTATTTTTTTGCTATGTTCCAGACTTTTTCATTCTTATCGCAGAAATAAATTGTCAATGCACACAAATCGGTATCATCAGATTTATTTTCAAGCAATTCAATATCGCTGACGTATTTTACAATTTTATTTGATAAGATTTTACCCGATGCATTTATCTCCGTGCGAAGTTCAATTTTGCTCTCGCCTGAAACAGAGCAGGAACATCCCGTAATCTGCATAGTTGAATAGCAGGTAATTCTTTCGCATTCTTCCTTCAGATCAATCGCAAACTCAAAATCAACAGGCTTTTGTATAACTCCCTGCTCTTTATCGGAATCTTTGAATACGATAGTAACCTGATAGGAGCCTGAAAAGTAACATTTACCGTTTTTTATGCTGTAGTTATATTTGATATCACTGCACCAGACTGCATGAATGCAGTCGACACTCACTCCGATACTTTCGAGCACAACCTTATTAGTAAATATTGAATCAAAATCAGTGTTCGAGGTTAACACATCAACGCTTCGGGTAGTGTTTCGTGCAGAATACTCGGTAGAATAAGCATCGGAAATGAGGGATAACGGAGCTGATTCAAACGCAAAAACAAGGGCAGAAGCTCTGATAGAAATATCAATAAGTTTTGTTTCCCCTTTTGAATCAACTTTTGAAATCGCTTCGCAGGCTGTGATTGAAATATTAAGCAATGAATCGGAGTTATCGGTTACACCGTCAATCTCAATAATTTGACTGACAGGAATCGAGTGCTCTGCACAACATAAAGAATCATTTTCTGCAAGATAATGGATTTTAATATACGCATCGCCTTTGATGAGAATTTTATTATTAATGGTTTTCTTTTCTTTGACAACGATATATGCGGAAGAATTCAGAATTCTGCTGATTATGGGTTTATCTGCTTCAAGTTCAATAACTTCGCTGAGATTAAATGATTTCTCAACAACAGACTTAAGGTCTGAAAAATTATAATCCTGTGATAACGTTTTGATTCCGCAATCATATGCACTTGTCAGAATTGATTCTTCTCTTTTTTTAAATGATTTCAGAATAAACGTCAGCATAGCTCTTACGTCAACTTTTCTTGAGCTTAACGCACGGGAATTGACGTAATCGGTTATTACTTTCACATTGACCGCACATCCCGAAGAAAGTTTATCGGAATCAAATATTTTTTGGATGGGAACAATTTGTTCATATGCTGAAGTTTTATCATTTTCACCGATATATAATAACCTGATATTTGCATTGCCTTGCACCGTTACTCTGCCCGATGAATTCTGAACAGAAAGTACGTCTGCACTGATGGTGCATTTAAGAATCCGCTTTATTTCAGGACAATAATCGGGCAGAATCATCTCGCTTTCAACAGATTGTTCTGACGTTGACTCATAATTAATTTCACAGAATCCGATTGTTTTTGTTTCAGTGTTGAATTTCATTAGAATGCTCATGTTAAGGTTATTTCGCTAAATTAATATTCAACACCTGTCCTAAATATAACAAATCGATAAAAAATTCGCAAAAAAGAGGCAAATTTACTATTATTTTTATAAAAATATATTTACTTTTTAAAATACATATATTATAATATAAACGAATAAAAATCCGAAAGGAGAAAAAAACATGCCTGAATTTACTTATGAAATCGTTGAATCCGTAGCAGTTCTTTCCGAAAACCCCAAGGGTTGGACAAAGGAACTCAACCTCATCAGCTGGAACGGCAGAGACCCCAAGTACGATATCCGTGAATGGGCTCCCGATCACGAAAAGATGGGCAAGGGTGTAACACTCAGCAAGGAAGAAATGGATGCACTCAAAGAGGCTGTTAAGGCTCTCAAATAATTTTTTGATCGAATTATGCGCCGAGGGCTACCTCGGCGTATTTATCTTTAGAGGTAGTTATGGATAATAATTCAAATAATACCCCGAACAGAGCTGTAAGCGAATTTAAAGTTTATGACAGAAGATACGTAGGCGCAAAAGAAACGTTTGCATACCTTCTCAACGACTTTTCAAACGCTTTTAATATCAACGGATTTTTAGACAGATTTATCTGGGACGTTGTTAAAATTGACTTTAAAACAAATGCATTAATGAATATGCTCGCAGGTATATGGGACGTTATCAACGACCCGATTATCGCTGCAATGGTTGACAGAACAAGAACAAGATGGGGCAAATTCAGACCCTATCTGCTTTTGTTCCAGATTCCGATGACGATACTCGGTGCGTTTTATTGGCTTCTCCCCTTCTTTTTCCCAGGTACGTCGGGAACACATCTGCCGAAGCTGATTTATTATTTCATTTTCAATATTATAAACGAAACGGGCGGCACATTCACCAGCATTGCAAAAGCAGGTTATATGACCACCATTACACCGCATCCGAACGACAGAGCCAGGCTTATAACAATGGCGGAGCTTCTGACCGGATATATGGGCGAAGATATGCCTGCATATATTATGGGTGTTCTGCTTGACCTTATCAACAACGGATATCTTAAATGGAAGCTTCAGAACGTTTTCCTTGCAATGGGTCTCGGAACAAGCATTATCTCGGCAGTTTTCACGTTATATTTCTTCCTTGTTTCAAAGGAAAGAGTTATGCAGTCAATCGAAGCACCGAGTGTTAAGCAAGGTCTTAAAGCAGTTATAAACAATTACCCCGTTCTTCTGATCACTATTTCAGATTTCCTCGGCGGTTTCAGCGTCAGCGGAAGTAACACAAACTACTTTATCGACGTTCTCGGTTCAGCCTCGCTTCTGACAATTGCCAACATACCCTCAGGTCTTAACGGAAGCATCAGCTACGCATTCGTTAAGCCTATCAGAGAAAAATTTTCATCAAAAACAATCTGGGTATTTGAAGATTTATATACCCGATTCTGGTATCTTGCATTATTTGCGGTCGGTTCAATCGGCAAAAACTTCAAAAAGCCTCTGCTTATGACAATATTATTCGGTGTTCAGGCTTGGTTTGATAAATGGGCCTTCGGTATCAGAAAAGTTGTTAAAGCAGAGCTCTACAACGAAGCTATGGACTACTGTGAATGGAAAAACGGCTACCGAGTTGAAGCTACAATCGGCGTTGCAAGAAACCTTATCACAAAGCTTCAGAATATTGTTATGAACTCTGCAAAGAGCCTTATCCTTGAGGCAATCGGCTATAAGCAAGGTATCACAATCGGCACACAAACAGACAAAACAAAATGGTGGCTGTTTGCTCTTTGCACAGGTATTCCCCAGCTTACGGGCATCCTTGCAGTTATCCCCAAATTTCTTTATCCTCTTTCAGGTAAAATGCGTGAAAGAATGTATTCCGAACTGATGGTACGCAGACACGAAGCACAGCTTGCCGTTACGCAGGAAAACAACGATATTACTATAAGACTTAACGAAACTATCTGATAATTTTTTCTTTTTCACTTGAATTTCTGTATCAGATATGTTACAGTTTTCAGGTCGAAAGGATATGATACGCTATGAATCAAAAGCCCTTAAAAACAATAATAGTCGGCGGAGGTCACCGAAGCCTTACATATGCTCATCTTGCTGAAATCGAAAGCGATAAAATGGTAATCGTTGGCGTTGCTGATCCTGATGAACACAGAAGAAAATCCATTGCTAAAAGATTCAACATTCCTGATGATAAATGTTTTGAATCTGCTGAGGCTCTCGCAAATGCACCTAAATTTGCCGACGCTGTTATCAACGGAACAATGGATCACGTTCACATTGCAACCACTGTTCCTCTTCTCAGAGCCGGATACGACGTTCTTCTTGAAAAGCCGTTTGCTGTTAACGAAGAAGAGGCACGTGAGCTTGTAAAGGTTGCGGAAGAATGCGGCAGAAAGGTTATGGTCTGCTTCGTACTTCGCTACGCTCCTTTTTACAGAAAGATTAAAGATATCATTCTTTCGGGTGAAATCGGCAGAATTATCAGCATTCAGACTAATGAATACGTCAGCTATCATCATATGTCCACAAGCCACGTAAGAGGCAAATGGAATAATTTTGAAAAGTGCCACAGCTCGATGCTTCTTGCAAAATGCTGCCACGATCTTGATATAATGATGTGGCTTATGAGCGAAACAAAGCCTGCGTTCATTTCAAGCTTTGGTAACAATATGCAGTTTGTAAGAGAAAATGCTCCTGAAAATTCAGGCACAAGATGTCTTGTTGACTGCCCGAGAGTTGACGAGTGCCTTTATTCTGCAAAAAGAATTTATATCGACCATCCCGACAGATGGTCATTCTACGTTTGGGACGCACTTGAAAATATCGATAATCCCACTATTGAGGATAAAATCGAACTTCTCAAAACAAGTCCCTACGGTGTTTGCGCATTCAAGAGCGACAACAACGTTGTTGACCACCAGAGCGTTAACGTTCTTTTTGAAAACGGTGCAACCGGTATTCATAATATGGTCGGCGGCACAAGTTACGGCACAAGAACTATTTTCATTTCAGGCACAAAGGGTGTTATAACGGGCGATTTTGAAAAAGGTGAATTCACTGTTTCTCTCATCGATCCGAGTCCCGACTGTGAACACAAGGACACCGTTTATGATCTTAAAGTTGATAACGACACTCACGGCGGCGGCGATCTTGAGCTTGTAAGAGACTTCGTTGCATACTGCAGAAACGAATCTCCTTCAGTTTCCTGCACTGATATTCACGATTCACTTTCCGGCCATCTTGCCGTATTCCTTGCAGACCGTTCAAGAGAAAACAACGGTATGCCCGAAAAAGTTATTTTAAAATAAAATACAAAAAAATTAACGCACAACCGAAATAATCGGCTGTGCGTTTTTTAATCACTTTGCGTCATTCTCATCAAATCTGTCACCACATTCGGGGCAGAACTTGGGAGGATTCTTGGGGTCTTCGGGTTTCCAGCCGCATTTGTCGCACTGATAAAGAGGTGCGCCTTCGGGTTTCTTCGCTCCGCAGTTGGGGCAGAATTTACCTTTGTTTACTGCTCCGCAGGAACAAGTCCAGCCTTCTTCAGCAGGCTTCTTCGCACCGCATTCTGTGCAGAAGTTACCGCTTACGGTTGCTCCGCAAGCACATTTCCAACCGTTTGCAGGTGTTGCGGGTGCTGACTGTACGGGTGCCGCAGCCTGCTGCTGTGCCATTTGTTGCTGCTGAACACCTGCCTGATACATTGCTGCAGGGTTGAAGTTACCGCCTGCATTCATTGCCATACCCATTCCCATAAAGCCTGTCATTGCACCTGCAGAGTTGTTGGCGGCTGCTTCCATTGCATTTGCCTGTGCATCTGCCATTCTGCCTGCCATCATAAACGGATTTGAGCCCATTGTTGCGGCATCTTCCATCTGATTGATTTTCTGCATATCTTCGGGAGTGAGAGTAATCGGATTAAGTGCGATGGATTCAACCGAAATACCTCTGCGCTGTGTCCATTCAACTGCAAGTGCCTTATTGAGAGCATCTTTGAGTTCTGTTGTGTGTGCGGGAATCTGTGCAGGACGGAGTTCGAGTTCTGTAAGCATTGCGAATGCGGGCTGAAGAGCTGAAATGAACTCTGTTTTGAGCTGCATATCAATTTCTTCTCTTCTGTATTCATCGCCTACGTTACCTGCAATCTTTGTGTAGAAAAGAAGCGGGTCTGTGATTCTGTAGGAATAGATACCGTTGCATCTTACCTGAACGGAACGGAACAGACCAAGTCTTTTATTGGCAACCTCAAACATAAAGGGATTGGGTGTGCCGAATTTGTTATCGAGAATTTCTTTTGTGTTGAAATAATAAACTCTCTGGTCTTTGCCTGTGTCTCCGCCGTATGTAAATCTCTTACCGACTGTTCTGAATGTTTCTTTGATTGTGGCACCGAGTTTGCCCGAGAAGATTGAAGGCTCTGTTGATGAATCATAAGTAAATTCACCGGGTTCTGCGCAGACTTCAACAATCTTGCCCTGCTCAACGATAATCATGCACTGACCGTCTGCAACGGCAATACCCGATCCGTTGGAGATAACGTTG
>JAGBUT010000096.1 GCA_017630695.1 Clostridia bacterium | reverse complement strand
GTCAGATTATCTGGGACGGTCTCAACGAGCTTTGCCGCAAGGCGGGTATCGACCTTTCAAAAATCAGCTTCACCCTTATGGGTCTTGCAGGCATCGACCATCAGTATCAGTATGATATTATGTGTGCAAAGCTCCGTGAAAAGGGTCTTGAGAATTTCGAAGTTTATAATGACGGCTTCATCGTTGTCAAGGCAGGCTCCGAAACAGGCTCCGCAATCGGTTACAACTGCGGCACAGGCGTTTGCTGCAACGGTATCGATACAGAAGGCAAGAGGATGATGCTTGCAGGTCTCGGTGATTTTTCAGGTGATATCTCGGGCGGCGGCAACATCGTTATCAAGGCTTTCGAGCTTGTTTATAACGAACTTTTCCTCGGCCTTGAGAAAACTCTCATCACCGATATGATTATGAAAGAATTCGGTCTCCGGAAGCGTGAAGATCTTCTCGGTCTTATCGAAAAAATTGAAGGCGAAAACGGTGACGATTACATCAGAGTATTCGTCAGCTCCTTCTTTGAAGCAGCAAAGCAGGGCGATAAGCCTGCTCTTGAGTACTGCGAGAGAATGGCTGAAAGAGGTGCTCGCCTTATCGCAGCTCTTTCTCGTGAACTCAATTACGGTGACGGTGAAATCGAGGTTGTTCTTTCAGGCTCAATCAACGTTAAGCTCGATAACAAGGCTTATCTCGATATGCTTCTTGAAAAGGCTGAAAAATACAGCGGCAAGAAGCTCAAGTTCATCAAACTCACCCAGCCTCCCGTAACCGGTTGCATCAACTGGATTATGCAGAATTTCGCAAACTGAATTTAACAAACCGAAAGGAGTTAGTATAAATGAAAGAAATCAGCGTTGCCGTTATCGGCTCAGGCAGCACCTATTGCCCCGAACTTGTTGACGGTTTCCTCAAGGCAAAGGACAGCCTCAAGCTCAAGAAAATCTCCTTTATGGATATCGATGAAAGAAAGAGAACAATCGTCGGTAACCTCTGTGTACGTATGCTCAACAACGCAAACTGCGACTGCGAGGTTGTTTTCACAGACGACCTTGACACAGCTCTTCAGGGTGCGGACTTCGTTGTAACACAGATTCGTGTAGGCAAGCTTCCCTGCCGCCATCTTGATGAAAGTATCCCCAAGAAATATGACCTCATCGGTCAGGAAACAACCGGTATCGGTGGTTTCTTCAAGGCACAGAGAACAATCCCCGTTATCAAGCACATCTGCGAACGCATCGAAGCAATCTGCCCCGATGCATGGCTCATCAACTTCACAAATCCCTCGGGCATCATCACCGAATACATTCTCAACCACACCAAGGTAAAGAACATCGGTCTTTGCAACGTGCCCATCGATATGCTTGACGATATCAAAGAAATCACAGGACTTGACAGCGATATCACATACGTTGGCCTCAACCACCTCAGCTGGATTACATCCGTCAAGAAGAACGGTGAAGAGCTTCTTCCCGGTCTTATCGATAACGGTTTCTCACCCAAGGTTATGGCTAACATCAAGGATGACGGTTTCTCAATCGATTGTCTGAAAACAATTCAGGCTATCCCCTCATCATATCTTCAGTATTATTATTGCCGTGAAGCAAAGCTTGCTCACCAGAGAGAAGATGAGCAGACCAGAGCACAGGTTTGCATGGATATCGAAGAACAGCTTCTCGAAATGTATCTCGACGAAGAAATCGTTACAAAGCCTGCTCTTCTTGATAAGAGAGGCGGTCACAAGTATTCACTTGCCGCAGTTTCTCTCATCGATTCACTTGCAAACGATAAGCGTGACGTTCACGTTGTTAACATCAAGAACAACGGCACACTTCCCTTTATGGCAGATGACGATATCGTTGAAATCGCTGCCGTTATCGGCTCCGACGGTGCAACACCCGTTCCCGTAACAGAGAAGATCAACGACCACATCGTAGGCCTTATGAGAGTTGTCAAGACGTACGAAAAATACGCAGTCAAGGCTGCCATAACAGGTGACGACGATTACGCAATCAAGGGTCTGCTTGTTCATCCCCTTGTTGGTGACTGGGAAAAGACAATCGGTTGCTTCAACGAACTTAAGGAAGCACACAAGGATTTCCTCCCCCAGTACTTCAAAAACTAAAACATAACTCTTGCTCCGTCTCAAAAGGACGGAGCTTTTGTTTTGTTTTAACACTCTTGATTTTTCAGTTCGATTGATGATATAATATATTTGTATAGGCACAAAAGAAAGGAAATTTGTATATGAGAAAAATCATCAACATAAACGAAGGTTGGGAATTCACTCAGGCAGGTGTCACCGAAACTGTTAATCTTCCTCATACCTGGAACGGCATTGACGGTCAGGGCGGCAACGATACCTCTGAATACTGGAGAGGTAAATGCGCTTATAAAAAAATAATCCCTGCCTATAACGGCAGAGTTTTCATTGAAATCAACGGTGCAAACACCGTTTGCGAGGTTTTCGTTAACGGCATATACGCAGGCAGCCACGATAACGGCTATTCAATGTTCCGTTTTGAAATCACAAATCTTCTTCGTGAGGGCGATAATCTTCTTGAAATCAACGTTGATAACAGCCCCAACGAATTCCTCTACCCCCAGATGGCAGACTTCACCTTTTACGGTGGTCTTTACAGAGACGTCAACATCATCTGTGAGGTTGCCGATTCACATTACGCTCTTCTCGATAAGAGCCGCTGCGGTATTTTCATCACGCCCAGAGTTGACGGCAAGGTTTTCATCAAGAGCTTTGTTGAAGGTGTTGCCGACGGTCTTGAAAAGCATTTTTCAATCACTGATGCAGAGGGCAACGTTGTTGCTTCAGGCTACACTCCCGCTTCAACCGAATCAACCTACCTCACCGTCGATGACGTAAATCTCTGGAACGGTGTCGAGAACCCCTATCTCTACACTCTCAATGCAAAGCTCGTAAAAGACGGCGAAGTTATCGACGAAGTCAGCGATCGTTTCGGCTTCAGAGCATATAACATCGACAGCGAAACAGGTTTCAACCTCAACGGCAACCGAATCAAGCTCAGAGGTGTTTCAAGACATCAGGACAGAGCAATCCTCGGCAATGCGCTCACAAAGAAAGAGCATTTGCAGGATATCGCAATCATCCGTGAAATGGGCGCAAACTCGCTCCGACTTGCTCACTATCAGCACGATGCGGCATTCTATGATATCTGCGATGAAAAGGGTCTGCTCGTTTGGGCAGAAATCCCCGTTATCTCAAAATTCAGCAAGAAAAAGCAGCCTCAGGCAAGAATGATGCTCGAGGAGCTTATCAAGCAGAATTATAACCGCCCCTCCATCTTCTGCTGGGGTGTTCAGAACGAAATCTCAATTGCAGGTGCATCATCCACTCTTATTAACGGCATCAAAGAGCTCAATGACCTTGCACACAAGCTTGACTCAACAAGACCCACCGTCTGCGCTCAGGTCAGCTTCTGCTCCCCCAAATCAAAGCTCAACGAAATCACCGATATTCTCGGCTATAACCATTATTTCGGTTGGTACGCAATGACCGTTGACGCCGTCGATAAGTGGCTGGACGATTTCCACGCTCAGAATCCGCATCTGAGCCTTTGCATTTCCGAATACGGTGCAGAGGCAATCACAACCCTTCACTC
>JAGBUT010000007.1 GCA_017630695.1 Clostridia bacterium | reverse complement strand
TTGAGCTGACCTTCCTGAATTGAAGCGAAGAGGTTGTCGAGAGTAACCTTCTGGTATTCTCTGAACTGTTCTTCCTTTGCCTTGGTCTTTCTCTGCTCAACAAGCTCTCTTGCAAGACGCTCGTCTGAAACTGCGTCGAAGCCGTCACCTGCCTGAGGAACTTCGTCAAGACCCATAATTTCAACGGGAACTGAAGGACCTGCGGACTTAACCTTTCTGCCCTTATCGTCGGTCATAACTCTGACACGGCCAACGGAAGTACCTGCAACGATGATATCGCCTGCGTTGAGTGTGCCCTTTTGAACAAGAAGAGTTGAAACGGGGCCTCTGCCCTTATCAAGTCTTGCTTCGATAACAACACCCTTTGCGGAACGGTTGGGGTTAGCCTTGAGTTCCTGAACTTCTGCAACGAGAAGAACGGATTCAAGGAGACTGTCGATACCCATTCTGGTATGAGCAGAAACGGGAACGCAGATTGTTTCACCGCCCCACTCTTCAGGAATAAGCTCGTGCTCTGTGAGCTGCTGAAGAATTCTGTCGGGGTTTGCGGTGGGTTTATCCATCTTGTTGATGGCAACGATGATCTGAACACCTGCAGCCTTTGCGTGGTTGATAGCTTCGATTGTCTGGGGCATAATACCGTCGTCAGCAGCAACAACAAGGATTGCGATATCCGTTGCCATTGCACCTCTCAGACGCATCGATGTGAACGCAGCGTGACCGGGAGTATCAAGGAAAGTAATCTTCTGACCGTTGAGGTCAACTCTGTAAGCACCGATATGCTGTGTGATACCGCCTGCTTCGGTTGAAGTAACGGATGTGTTTCTGATTGCGTCAAGAAGTGATGTCTTACCGTGGTCAACGTGACCCATAACAACAACAACGGGATCTCTGGGAAGAAGATTTTCATCTGTATCCTCTGTGTCGTCGATGATTCTGTCCTCAATTGTAACAACAACCTGCTTCTCAACCTTTGCACCGAGTTCTTCTGCAAGAATTGCAGCGGTGTCGTAATCGAGAACTTCGTTAACGGTTGCCATCTGACCGAGCAAGAAGAGCTTCTTGATAACTTCTGCAGCCGTCATCTTGAGCATTGCAGCAAGCTCGCCAACGGTGATTTCCTCGGGAAGCTTGAGCTGAAGCTGAGGCTTCTTTGCTCTTTCAGCGGCAATTCTCTTGAGTCTTTCCTGCTCTGTTTCTCTTCTTGAAGAGCGCATACCCTGCTTTCTGTACTGCTGGCTCTTCTGTTTGATTTTCTGCTTACTTACAGAATTATCGTGAGGCTGTGTCTTGTTTGTGGGAGCGATATTTTCATATCTCTCATCATATTTGTCAAGATCTACGCTGCCTGCTCTTGTGTCAACTGTACGAGCCTCGCCCTTTGTTCTTGACTGCATAGGTCTGTCATCCTTTTTCTTTTCAGGAACAGGTGCAGCCTTCTTTTGAGGCATGGGGGGCAATTTATCTGCTCTGCCGTTTTTCTGCTGCTGGGGAGCAGGTTTATTCTGCTGTGCAGGCTTTTCTTCCTTTTTAGCAGGAGCTGCAGGCTTTTCAGCCTTCTTTTCGGCAGGCTTTTCTGCTTTATTCTCCTCTTTCTTTTCAGGAGCAGGTGCAGCAGTTTCTTCTTTCTTTGTTTCTTCAACTTCTTCAGCGGGAGCTTCTTCCTTTTCTTCTGCCTTTTTCTTTGCAGAGGGAACGAAGTTGAAATATTCATTCAGATCTTCTGTCTGGTTTTCTTTTGTAAAGGTCTCAAAAATAAGATCAAGCTCATCCTCTTCGAGAGCTGTCATATGTTTTTTCTGACCGTCAAAATACTTTGCGAGCAAATCAACAACGATATTGCTCTTGATATTAAAGTCTTTTGCGACTTCGTGTACTCTGTATTTACTAATCATTCAGTAACCTCCCCTTGTGTGTTCAGAAGCCCAAGCATCGTTTTTGCAAAGCCTTCATCATTAACCGAAAGCACCGCGGATTTAAGACCCGTGGCCCATCTGATATCTTCCATTGTTGAGTGCAGAATTCTCACGGGAATGTTTCTGCCCTCAAAGTTTGCCTCTCTCTCTGTCTCAAGCCTCAGCCTCTGCGATGAATCACTGCTGAGAAAACAAAGATGTGCGCTTTTGCTTCTGATTGAACCAATTGCACCGTCGTGACCGCAACTGAGCTTACCTGCTTTGCGAGCCATTCCGAGAAGAGAGAGGAGTTTCGGGTTATCCGTCATTTCTGAGTTCATCCTCCATCTTGTCGTAGACTCCATCCGGTATTGCGCAGGAAAAAGCACGTTCAAATCTCTTTGCTTTTCTTGCCTTTGCAAGGCATTCGGGATCATGGCACACGTAAGCGCCTCTGCCCGGCTTCTTGCCTGTGAGGTCAAGCGAAACCTCACCTTCAGGGCTTCTCACAACTCGGACAAGCTCTTTTTTAGGCTTCATTTCATTGCAGCCCGTGCATTTTCTCATCGGAATACGGCGAGTCGTAGGCATTAGTCCATCTCCTTAAATGTATTCGGGACGTGCTGATAAATATCAGTCGTCAAAATTGATAACCGGCTCTTCGGTTTCGGGATTGATATCGATTTTCCAACCTGTGAGCTTTGCGGCAAGACGAGCGTTCTGACCCTTGTTGCCGATCGCAAGTGAAAGCTGGCTGTTGGGAACAACAACTCTGCAGGAGCGTTCATCCTGGCCGAGAACCTCAACTGAGATAACGTCTGCGGGAGCAAGAGCTGCTGCAACGTATTCTGCAGGATTTTCGCTGTAGCGGACAATATCAAGCTTTTCGCCACCGAGCTGATCAACGATTCTGTTGACTCTTGCGCCTCTCTGACCGATACATGCGCCTACGGGATCAACGTTTTCATCTGCACTGTAAACAGCGATCTTGCTTCTTGAGCCTGCTTCACGGGAAACTGACTTGATTTCAACAAGGCCGTCGAAAATTTCGGGCACTTCGCTTTCAAGGAGTCTTCTTACAAGACCGGGATGTGTTCTTGAAATTGTAGCTCTGGGACCCTTTGTTGCATCTCTGACTTCTGCGATATAAACCTTAACGAGATCGCCTTCCTTGAGCTTATCTGTGGGAAGCTGCTCTGTGCGAAGAAGTCTTTCGGAAATCTTGCCGATTTCAACGAATGCATCAAGAGTTTCAGGATCAACCTTCGTAATCTTTGCGGTAACGATTTCCTGATTCTTATTCTGGAACTCTTCTCTGATCTGGCCATGTTCAGCCTCTCTGATTGCCTGACGGAGGATGTGCTTACCCTTTTCGGCAGCAATACGGCTTACTTCCTTTGTTTCAAGCTCGATTTCGATGATATCGCCTGCAAGAGCATTCTTCTTGAATCTCTGTGCCTGCTCAACGAGCATATCCTCATCGGGATCAACGATTTCAGAAACAACGTTTTTGCGAACAAAAACTCTGATTCTTGCTTCTTCCTTATCGATTTCGCAGAAAACGATATCCTTGTTATTATAGTCTCTCTTAACTGCGGTTACGATTGCTCTCTGAATACCTTCAAGAAGAGCTTCCTGGTTGATGTTCTTCTCTTTGCTGAGAAGTCTGACTGCCTCAAAAAATTCGCTGTTATTCATTTTGACAACCAATCCTTTCGGTTTATTTATAATGATTATTTTTACCTGAATTAAAAACTGAAATCATCAAGTCTGATTTTGCTTGCTTCCTTCTTATCAAAAACCATTGCGCCGCCGTCCTCAAGACGGAGTGTGATTGCGTGACCGTCGAAATCCTCGAGAATTCCGTTGAACTCTCTCTGACCGTCAACCGCTCTGATAAGCTTAACCTTAATCTTTTCACCCTTGCACATTTCAAAATGTGAATCGCGGACAAGTTCACGCTCAACTCCGGGAGAAGAAACCTCAAGGCAGTAGCTCTGCTCGATGGGGTCTGCTTCATCAAGGGGCTTATCAATCGCTCTGCTCATATTCTCACAGTCCTCGATTGAAATACCGCCGTCTTTATCAATAAAAATACGCAGGAACCAATCTGCGCCCTCCTTGACGAATCTGATATCCCAGATTTCAAGACCGAGCTGCTCGGCAATGGGCTTTGCGATTTCCCATACTGCGGCTACGGTGTTGCCGCCCTTACCTTTTGCCATG
>JAGBUT010000095.1 GCA_017630695.1 Clostridia bacterium | reverse complement strand
CGCATTCTTTTCGTGTGTTGCCGAAAACTTCGCCGTCATATGCAACGATATCGGCAAGGGTGTTGGTCATGCCCCAGAAAACGTAAAGCAATGCGGCATAAACGTAAAGACCGGTTGAACCCGAAGCAAAGCCGGGGTTATTGAAAAGAAGGCAGAGCACAACTGCGTTGAGCAATGCGCCCGTCAGAATCCATGGTCTGTATTTGCCCATTTTTGTTTTGGTGCGGTCAACAATCATGCCCATCATCGGGTCGTTGAAGCCGTCCCAGAGTCTCGCAATGGGGGTGATGATGAGGAGAAATGCGGGGTGAATTCCCAGCGCATTTGTAAGATAAATCGAAAGGTATGAATAGAACATACCGTAGCTCAGGTCAAGACCGATTGCGCCGACGCCGTAACCGAGCTTTTCTCTTAACGAAATCTTGTTCATCGAGTCCTCCGTTATGATTTGTATTCAAACGTCTGCTCTGCTTCGAGAGCCTTGAGATATCTGCGGCATTCTTCCTTTGCCTTTTCGAGGTCAAGGTCAAGATAGTTGCCGCATTCTTTTCGTGTGTTGCCGAAAACTTCGCCGTCATATGCAACGATATCGGCAAGGATTTTCTTTGTTATTTCAAGGATTTTTGAGTTATCCGCATTTCTGACGAGCAGAGAAAATCCTGTTCTGCAACCCATAGGGCCAAAATAGATAACATCATCCTTGATTTCGGAATTTCTTACAAATGTTGCAAACATATGCTCAACCGTGTGTGCGGTTGTTGTGTCCATAAAATCGCCCGAATTGGGAACTCTTGTTCTCATATCGTAGGTGGTGATGTCACCGTCAATGCGTGAAACGTAAATGCCCTCGGTGAGAAGGTCGTGGTCAACTGTGAAGCTTGTGATTTTGTTCATAACTGTTTTCCTTTCTGCGTTTGATAAGTGAAACGATAAGCGTAAATATTGGTAAAATATATAAGTATGCGGCAAAGAGAAGCGATGAAGTCGGTGCGCCCGATGAAGCGAGCGGAACTGCGCCCGCTATTGACCACGGCACAAGAGGGGAAATAACAACTGCCGAGTTTTCAAGGTCAATCGCCGCCTTGTCGGGATTCTTTTCGTTGCCCTCGCAAAGCTGATGCGCAAGAATTATCGCAAGAGTCTGGTTGCACGAAATCAGCGAGGTGAAAATTGAGGTTATCATTGTTGCACCGAAGGGCGATATTTTTTTGCTCAATGCCTCGGTTTTTTCTTTGAGGGAATTCAGCAATCCCGTTGCGGAGAAGATTCCCGAATATGCCGATGAAAGGCAGACTATTGCTGCCGATTTGAGCATGGAAACAAGCCCACCGCCGTCAATCATATGCTTGATTTCCGCTGTTTCAGCTTCAAATCCGAGAATCATTATTTTGAAAAACTCAAGGATTTCAACGCCCTGAACGGTGATTCCCACAATGAATGCGGAAACGATGCTCGCAAGCATTGCAAACTTGACTTTAACCCTCAGAAGCGAGAGCGTGAGTATCACAACAGCGGGGATAACCGATGCCCAGTGCAGATTGAATTCTGAAGAAAACATCGCTGATAAATCGGGAACTTCGCCGCCGTTGCCCGCCGAAAATCCGAGGATTACAAACGTTATGCAAGCAAGAATGAACGGCACTAAAGCCGTGCGGAACATATTCTTGATATTAGTAAAAATGTCGGTTTTTGTCAGCTCCGAAACGAGCAATGCGCTTGTTGAAACGGGCGAACATCTGTCGCCGAAAAGAACGCCCGAAAGCATTGCGCCGCCCGCGATTGCGGGGTTTATGTTCATCGAATATGCCATCGTCATGCAGATAACTCCGATTGTTGCCGCAGAGCCGAAAGAGGTTCCCACAAGAAACGAAACGCCGCAGCAGAGAAGGAAGGTCATCAGCACAAAAACATTCGGATTTATGAGCTTTACCGCCGATGAAATGATGAAAGGAATCGTTCCGCTTGTTCGCCACGAGGCGGTCAGCATTCCGACTATGAGAAAAACAATCAGAACGTTTCTTGCGGTTTTTATTCCGTCAAAAATCATTTTTAAAACGGATTTGAACGAATGCTTTTTGATTAACGCGTAGGCAGAAAAAATTATCAGCCCTGCCGTGAGCGCATAGAGCACGGATGCATCAAGAACGAGGCAAATCAGCAAAGCAAGGCAAAAGAGAGATAAAGTTAATATTTCCATAAAACCCAACCGTACATATAAAAATCGGTGTGAAATTATTCCACACCGATTATATATCATCTTATCTGTTTTTTCAAGACCTTGTATAGGGCGGCTTGACCTCAAGCCGCCGCAGTTTTTACCAATCAAGGGAAAGGTAATAGGGTTCACCCGAATGCGAACCGTCTGTTATAACGGCGATATATCTGACTTTGTTTGATTTGTCATTGTAAGCAAAAATGTAATAATTCGGTTCAAAATAATACTCATCATTATAAATATCGCTATAGTAAGCAAGAACCCAGTCGCCTTTTTGCTCGGTGTGTTTAGTGTTTTTAATCGCCTTGTTTTTCGTTTCTTCATATTCATCGGGATTAAGATTCCATTCAGCAAAAATATCAATAAATGTATCAAGGTCACAGGAGTATTTATAGAAATATCTTGTTGTAAACGGAGCGGAATTGAAATACTTATCTGAAGATACAAGTGCATTTTCGGGAATTTCATCGGGAAAAAGAGTGTGGATTTCATCACCGTATTTTTCTTCTACCCAACCGTCAAGAACCATATAGTCTTTGATATCGGTTGTATAAGAATAGAAGGGGTGTAAAAGAGCAGAGAATATTGAAATATAAAAAGCAATAACGCCTATGATTAAGGAAAATACGGTTATTGTTCCTGAAATAAATCTGCGATATTTTTTGTTTTTGTTTTCAGATTTGTTTCGATTAAACAATATAAGCAAAGCACAGAGAACATCAAGCACTAACCAACCCGAAAAACACAATAAAACCCACGAAAACCAATCATCTGCAATGGCAAGATGTTTGTATTCACAAGTACAAAGCAAAAACGTCAGAACATAGACAACACCCGTGAAAATCAAACCGATAATTCCTGCAAATTTATAGGGGTTATTTTCGGCTTTTTTCCAGAAGATAGATTTCAAATCCTCTTTAGGAATATCCTTTTCCTCAACCGTTTCGGAAAGCGAATTGCAGATTGTTTCAATCGTTACTTCTTCGTCAAGCGAAATTCCTTTGAGTTTTTCGACTATTTTTGTTTCGTGAGCGATATTGTTTTCCGTCTGCTCAATGAATTTTTCAATGATATCCTTTGCGGTTGAATTGTCGTCAACCATGCTTTTGATGTCTGCAATCGAAAATCCCGCTTTGCGAAGAAGCGCAACATTTTTCAGCCGTTCAACGTCGCTTTCGGAGAAATCAATGCTCTTTCTTCCGCTGTATGATTCCTCTATGCTCGGCAAAGCAAGACCCTCGTCAATGTAAAGCCTCACGGCTCTGTCGGTCAGTCCCGTTTTTTCAATTACTTCCTTCATTTTCATCAAAACCTACCTCCTTTCTGTGATATCATAATATTTAACCCACGGTAAATGTCAAGAAAAAAGTGAAAATTGTTTTATTGATTGCACAATCACCTCATCCGTCGCTGTGCGACACCTTCTCCTCAAGGAGAAGGCAAAT
>JAGBUT010000094.1 GCA_017630695.1 Clostridia bacterium | reverse complement strand
GGCATCGTTGCACACCTTACAAGGAATACCGAGCTGATTTTTTACAATATCAGCAAGAGGAACGGCATCCCAATCGGGAAGATTAGGCGGAGAATAAATAACACCGGTTTTGCTGTCAAGAGGGCCACCACAACTGACACCGCAAGAAAGAACGTCTGAAAATAAAATATTATTTCTTGAAAGTAATTCCTTTGCGCTTGAAATAAGTTCATCAACAACCGCTTTCCAGCCACGGTCTTTATCAGTATTAAAACGGATTTTATCAATTATAGTTCCGTTTTTTTCATCGCAAATAATAACAGCACATTTTGTGCCGCCGATATCCATACCGAGATAATAAAGCATTAGTCATCCCCCCTTGATATTTGATTATACACGTATATCTTATGTTAGTCAATAAAAGAAAGGTAGTCTGCAATGATAATTTCATTAATCCGAGCTGTTATTTTATATGCCGTTGCCATCTTTCTGATAAGACTGATGGGCAAAAGACAAATCGGTGAACTGCAGCCGTCAGAATTAGTAATAACAATGCTTATTTCTGAAATTGCATCTCTGCCAATGCAGGATAATTCAATCCCTATGTTAAACGCAATTGTCGCTCTTTTTATTCTTGTTTCTTTTGAAATTCTTACCTCTGCTTTAAGTCTTAAATTCCATAAAATCCGAACAATAATGCAAGGCCATCCTGTTATAATTATCAGAAACGGTGAAATCGATGTAAAAGCATTAAAGAAACTTCGGATTTCAATTAACGATTTATTAAGTGCATTACGACAAAAAGACGTTTTTGAAATTTCACAAGTTTCTTATGCAATTTTTGAAACAAACGGAAAAGTCAGCGTTTTACTTACTCCTGAAAACAGAAACGCAACCGCATCTGATCTTAATCTAAAACCTGTAGATAACGGTATGCCTTTCGCTATTATTTGTGACGGAGTATATAATAAAAATGCAGCCGAAGAAGCCGGAATCATCAAGCAAGACATAGATAGATTTTTAAAAAAAAAGAAATTGAACATTAAAAACATCTTGCTGATGACAGTAAATAACAAAATGCAATCAGAGATTATCAGAAAGGATAAAAACAAGTGAAAAGAGTTATAACGGCGGTTATAATGTTAGCTTTTGCAATTACAATTTCATCAGCGAACACATATTTAATTGATAAAAAAATTAATAATATTGACAAAGCTGTTGAAAGTATAATCAGTAACCCTGAAAAAAACAAAATAAACACAGTTTTAACTGAATGGAAAAGCACAAAAACCTTTCTGAAATTTGTAACTGCGCACGAATCAGTAAATGAAATCGATACTTTATTCGATGCACTGAAAAGATCAGATAATAATGATAACACAAGAAATATCTGTTCAGAAATCAGAAAACAACTTGAAATTTTGGAAAAATCAGAAAAACCCTCCAGTGAAAATATATTATGAAAACTGTGTACAAAATGTAAATTGTGTTTTATATATTGCAAATAAGAACTAAAAATGATAAAATACAATTGAGCATAAAAATGCATCATAATTTAGGAGGGATTCAAATGGTCCAATATATGCTCGCTTTCTGGATTATAGCCTTGGTCGCATTTGTTATTATTGAAGCGGTAACCGCCCAGCTTGTAACAATATGGTTTGCTGTCGGAGCCATAGCCGCCCTTATAGCCGAAAGGCTTGGTGCTGAGACCTGGCTGCAGTGGACAATATTTGTTGCAGTTTCGGCTATAGTTCTTATTGCAACAAGACCTTTTGTCAAAAAACTTACCCAGAAAAAAGCCCAACCAACCAATGCTGACAGATGCATCGGTGAATCAGCAGTTGTTACTGAACAAATCGATAATATCGCTGGAAAAGGAGCTGTTAAAATCAACGGTATCGAATGGAGTGCACGTACTCTTTCGGGCGAAAACATTGAAACGGGTCGAATTGTTAAAGTAATTAAAATTGACGGTGTAAAACTCATCGTCGAATAAATAAACCGGAGGTAAATTTATGGAATTCGTATTAATCGGTCTTGCTTTATTCGTAATCGTTATTCTTGCACTTAACATCAAAATTGTTCCTCAGTCAAAAGCATACGTAATCGAAAGACTCGGAACATACAGTGCAACTTGGCAAACAGGTCTCCATTTTAAAATACCTTTTATTGAAAAAATCGCAAAGCAGGTTTCACTTAAAGAACAAATTGTTGACTTTCCTCCCCAGCCTGTTATTACAAAAGACAACGTCACAATGCAAATCGATACGGTCGTTTTCTTCCAGATAACCGACCCCAAGCTTTTTTCATACGGTGTTGAAAGACCTCTTTCCGCTATTGAAAACCTCACAGCAACAACTCTTCGTAATATCATAGGTGAAATGGAACTCGATAACACACTCACCTCACGTGACGTAATCAATGCTAAAATCAGAGGTATTCTTGACGAAGCAACAGATCCCTGGGGTATCAAGGTAAACAGAGTTGAACTCAAAAACATTCTTCCTCCCAGAGAAATTCAGGATGCAATGGAAAAGCAGATGAAAGCTGAACGTCAGCGTCGAGAAGCAATTCTCACCGCTGAAGGTGAAAAAGCTGCAAAAATTCTTGTAGCAGAAGGTAACAAAGAAAGCCTTATCCTTGCTGCTGAAGCTGAAAAACAGAGCGCAATCCTTGCAGCTGAAGCAATCAGAGAGTCAAAAATCAGAGAAGCTGAAGGTGAAGCTGAAGCTATTCTTAAAGTTGAAGAAGCTCGAGCAAGAGCAATTGAATTGATTAACAATGCTGCCCCGGGTCAAGGTTACATTTCACTTAAAGGCCTTGAAGCGTTCATCGCAGCAGCAGACGGAAAGGCTACCAAGCTTATTATTCCGAGTGAAATTCAGTCAATTGCAGGTCTTATAGCCAGCGTAAAAGAGATTTCAACAGATAAATAACCAAGTCAGACCGATGGTATATACACCGTCGGTCTTTTTTTATATAAAGTTTTTTAAAATAATTGTTGAATTTAAAAAAATATAATGTTATTATATATTAGTAATTAAATCGGATTTAATCCGATATATCACAATCTGTTCAGAAAGGACGAACTCAAAAATGGATTATAAGATGAATCTCACTCAGGAAGAGCTTGATATTCTCAACGGCTCCAAGGGTGAAACTATGGCAAAAGTCATGAAAACTCTCGTTCTTTACGGCGATGCTTTTGACGCAACCAAGATGGTTCCCGTTACAAGCGACAAGGGTCACCTCGTTACAAGCTTCGGACTTAAGGTTATGGCTCCTGTTTATGACCTTATGAATAAGCTTATCGAAGGCGGTGCAGTTTCAACACAGAAATTCTCCGTTGACCCCAAGCCCATCGACCCCAAAGTTCCCGCAAATTTCCTTCAGAAGCTTATCTTCAATAAGTTTATGTACAGCATGCAGAATATGTATGATGGTCAGCTTTCAAAGCTCGGTCTTATCGATGACAAAGCATATACTTGCACTTGCTATATGGATGAAGTAGGTAACGTTCCCAACAAAGGCGATATCCTTTCATGGGCTGAATCCTCAGCTGTTGTTTATGCTAACTCCGTTCTCGGCGCTCGCTGCAACAGAAACTCCGGTATTATTGAACTCTTCGGTTCAATCCTTGGCAAGGTTCCTTATTTCGGTCTCCTTACTGATGAAGGCAGAAAGGCAACCTGGATTGTTGAAGTTAAGACTTCAAAGAAACCCGAAGCTCAGATCCTCGGTTCTGCAATCGGTATGAAGGTTATGGAAGACGTTCCCTTCGTTAAAGGTCTTGATAAGTGGCTCGGCACAGAACTTGACGGTGATACAAAAGCATACCTCAAGGATTTCGGTGCTGCTACAGCTTCAAACGGTGCTGTTGGTCTCTATCATATCGAGAATCTTACTCCCGAAGCTGTTGAATCAGGCGAATCACTCATCGCTGAAGGTGCAAAGGTTTACGTTATCGACGATGCTGAACTTGACAGAGTTAAGGCAAGCTACCCCGTAATGTGGAAAGACAAGAACGCAACACCCAAGCTTTGCTTTGTTGGTTGTCCTCACCTTTCACTTGCTCAGCTCATTGAATGGACTGACAAGGTTGCTGACGGTCTCAAGAAGAACGGTCTCAAGAAAGTTTCTATCAACACTGTATTTACAGCAGCTCCCGGCGTTATCGAAGAATTCGAAAAGACTCCCTACGCTGCAAAGCTTAAGGCAACAGGCGTTGTTCTCAGCTACATCTGCCCGCTTATGTATATGAACAATCCTCTTTGCAAGAAAATGCCTGTTATCACAAACTCCAATAAGCTTCGTACATACACAACCTCACGTTACTACACCAGCGACGAAATTCTTGATATAATCACAAAGGAGGCAAAATAAGATGAAACAGTTTAAAGGCAGACCCGTTGTTGCAGGCGAATGCACTGCAAAAGCTCTTGTTTCTCATGGCGGTTTCAATACTCTTGCCTCATTCCAGAATGCTCTTCAATTCGGCGATAAGGAAGCAAAGTGCGGCGACCAGAACAACGCTGATCTCTTCCAGAAGCCCATGGTAGGCACAGCTCTTTGCCTCCCCCAGACAATCGGTTCAACAACCGGTGGTATGGTTCTCTACTGTGCAACAGAAATGAAGAGAAACCCTAAATGCATGCTCTTCTCAGAGCACATTGACTCTCTTGCTTGTGCAGGTGCAGTTCTCGGTGCTGTTTGGGCAGAAGAACCTATGACAGTTATCGACTGCCTCGGCGATGAATTCCTTGCTTATGTTAAAGACGGCATGGAAATCTCCGTTGCTATAGACGGCACAGTAACAGTTAAATAATTAACTAAATAATAAACCGCCTCGTACTAATCGTACGGGGCGGTAATTTTTTTAAGTATTATATAAAACAAAAAAACCGTCTCGTTTGAGACGGTTAATTTTCATTTGATGAACACACCCTGAAAACTGAACAAAGATCTGATTAGAATAGAGAGAAATCATATGGTCAAGCCCTCGACCTATTAGTATTGCCAAGCTGAACGTGTCACCACGCTTACACATGCAACCTATCAACCTCATAGTCCATGAGGGGTCTTACTAGCTTACGCTATGGGATATCTTATCTTGGAGGCGGCTTCACGCTTAGATGCTTTCAGCGTTTATCCGTTCCGCACTTAGCTGCCCGGCTGTGCTACTGGCGTAACAACCGGTGCACCAGCGGTGCGTCC
>JAGBUT010000093.1 GCA_017630695.1 Clostridia bacterium | reverse complement strand
TGCAAAAATCGTTCTTCACTGTGTTTCAATGGGCTCTGCAACTGTTATGATGGCAACGGGCGAAAAACTGCCCAAAAACGTAAAGTGCTGCATTGCCGACTGCGGATTCACAAGCCTTTATGACCTTTACGCAGGCTTCCTTTCAAAAATGGCACCCGATGCAATCGGAAAATACATTCTCGGCTGTGCAAACACGGTTGCAAAAATCAGAATGAATTTTGATTTCAAAGACGCTTCGCCTCTTAAATTCGTTGCAAAATCCGAAACTCCCACACTCTTTATTCACGGTGAAAAAGACGATTTCGTTCCCTTTGAAATGCAGAAACCCCTTTACGATGCGGCTTCCTGCGAAAAAGAAAAGCTCATCGTTCCCGATTCTGCTCACGCAATTTCAGAGCTTGTTAACCCCGAATTATATTGGTCAACGGTAACGGAATTCATCAACAAATATACGAAATAACAAAATCGGGTACTCCTTAACGGAATACCCGATTATTATTTTTATGTTCAGTTGTTAACAAAAGTTACTTCTTCTTTGGGGAACACTGAAGGATATTTATCCTGATAGTAGTTCTCAAATACCTGCTCGTATGAGCCGTCGGTATTAACGGTAAGAACGTTACAGCCTCGCTGGTCACCCTTCTTGCTGATGCCGACGTAAGCAAGATAATCGACAGCATAGTTATATGAGAAATTGATTCCCTTATAGTTAAGTACAAGGTTGTTCAGATGGTCGTGACCACAGAAAACGCCCTGTGTTGAGCCGAGTTCAAGCATCTTTTCAAAAAGATTATCTTCGTGCATACCGCAATAAATATATGGCTCTTTTTCACCGATTGCGCCCTTAACGAATTTTGTATCGGCAGTGTCTTTGCATCCGTTTGCAAGATATTCATCATATGCATTCTTGAACTCGACAAGAGGAATATGCATAAATACAAGCGATTTGACTTCAGGGGAAACAGCCTGTGCAGACTTGATTTTCTGTTCATACCAATCAACCTGATTCTGATGAACGTTATCGTATTTCCAGAAGATGCCGAATATATCACCGTCAGTATATGAATGAGAATCGATGAAAACAAGCTCCTGAACAAATTCACCCTTTGAATTCTTTACGTGGGTAACGTGATTGCCGACGCCGTCAACGTCATCGGGGCCAACGGAGAAGAGGCTGAATCTGAGCGAATCGTCAGAATAAAGTTTGCCGATTTTTTCACGGCTGAAATAGCTGTAGGATTCAGTATCGTGATTACCGAACGTTACAGTATAAGGCACTTCAAGACGCTCCATAAGAGCAATAAAAAGTTTTGCGGAAAGCTTGTTGTTGAAAGTACCTGCCTGGAAAGGAACGGGATATGCAATATCACCCGTTATAACAACGAGATCAGGCTTTTCGGCAGTAACCATTGAAGCAACGGCATTCATAGCCATCTGATCCTTTTTGAAAGACATCCAACCGCCACCAATATGAACGTCTGTCAGAGTAACGATTTTGAGTTCTCTGTCGGTTGTGAAAACGTATTCACCGTTTTCGTCAAGAACGGGCTTTACTGCATCAGGGTTGACAACAGCAGAATATTCCTCAACTCTGTTGAGATTGACGTTATAAAACACTGTGTTTACAACTGCAGTTATTGCCGCAATACACACAACGGCAATCGCAAAACCCAGAAGCACTTTTTTGAAAATATTTTTATTCTTATTTTTTTCTTTCATTTTCTCTCACCTTTCTCAAATTCAATAAAATAACGATATCATAACAACAATAAAAATGTCAATATATATCAATATAAATATTGCATATTTTATAATTCTATGATATTATATTTATCCGCGTATAATAAGTAACAAATTTTATTATAGGAGTTGTTAAAGATGATTATCGGAGAATCAGCCGAAAACTATCTCGAAACAATATACATAATCGCAAAAAAGAAATCAGCCGTACGCTCTGTTGACGTTGCCGCAGAGCTCGGATATTCAAAGCCCAGCGTCTGCGTTGCAATGAGAAACCTGCGCGAAAAAGGTTATATACTCACCGACGGTGACGGTCTGATTACTCTCACAGACAAAGGCACTGAAATTGCAGAAAACGTTTTTCAGCGCCATGAAACAATCACAAACTGGCTGATGCGAATCGGTGTAAGTTCAGATCAAGCGGCTATCGATGCTTGCAGAATCGAGCACGTCATAAGCCGCGAAAGCTTTGAATGCCTTCGCAAGAGCGAAGAAAATTTCAAATGATTGTTCAATATTCATAAATAATTTTAAGCACGAAATCGATTTAGCGTGGTAAATCGCTAATTGACTAATGCGATAAAGTGTGGTATACTCTTTGCATAACATTTATATTCAGGTGATATTATGAACGAATTTCTTTCAACATTAACTAAAGAGGACAGACTCACTTACGAGCTTTCAATGCTCTATAAACAGTGGGGCTATAAAGAATACAGAATGGCAAAGTTTGAGGAATACAGTTTCTACAGCGATAACCGTGACTTCCTCTCAAGCGGCAGCATCCTTGCATTCAACAATTCAGACGGCAGACTGATGGCTCTCAAGCCTGACATTACTCTCTCCATCGTCAAAAATGCAAAGCTCGATAACGCTCTCACAAAGCTTTTCTATAACGAAAGCGTTTTCAGAATCACGGAAAGCTCAAACGATTTCAAAGAAATCAAGCAGACCGGTGTTGAAGTGCTCGGCAAGGTTGATAACTACCTTGTTGCAGAAGTGCTTTCACTTGCCGCAAAAAGCCTTGAAACAATCGATTCAAACTTCATTCTCTCCGTTTCTCATATGGCATTCATTCCTTCTCTTCTTGCAGAGATGAAAATCAGCGAAAACGTCAAGAAGGATATTATCACCTGCATCAAAGGTAAGAACTCACACGACCTCAAAGCAATCTGCGCTGCAAACGGTGTGAGCGAAGAAAAGACAAAGC
>JAGBUT010000092.1 GCA_017630695.1 Clostridia bacterium | reverse complement strand
TGCGTGAGGGCACTCATCTCATTGCCGTTGTGATGGGAAGCGATAACAGCTCTGACCGATTTGAAACCGCAAAAGCGTTGCTTAACTGGGGATTTGCCAACTATTCAACCGTCACTCCGACCATCGACCCCGCAATGATTCCCGACGTCGGAGTTATCAACGGAGTTGTTGAAAGCATCACTCCGCAGATTCCGAAGGTCAGCCCCGTGCTCATTGAAAAGGGCAGGGAGGGCGAAATAACCCAGACTGTTGACCTTGCGGTTGACGTTGCGGCGCCTGTTGAAAAAGGGCAGGTGGTCGGCACGGTCACTTTTATGCTCGGAGAAAACGTTGTGGGCAAATATAACCTGACCTCGCCCGAGGCTGTTGAATGCCTGACTTTCGGCATCGTTTTCAAAAGAATTCTCAGAGCGCTCGCTTCATAGAAATTTCATTGCATTGCGGATTGATATGTGATAAAATGAATACAAGGAAGAAATTTTGAACTTTTTTACAAAAAAATCAAAGAAATTTTACGTTTTTATGTTGCAAAGTGCGCAATTATAGGTTAAAATAAACTAAATAACTATTGTTATTTTATAGAAGCGTTTTTTATAGTAGGAGTGTAACTGAAAGAGATGGCAATGAAACTCAATCTCAACTACGCAGGCGAATTTG
The DNA here is from genome assembly GCA_017630695.1 of Clostridia bacterium. GTDB lineage: Bacteria > Bacillota > Clostridia > Oscillospirales > Acutalibacteraceae > CAG-177. The sequence goes on along the minus strand of JAGBUT010000092.1, from coordinate 4,989 downwards.
CTTGCAAAGAAAATTTTGAAGCGATGCAGGCGGAAGTGTCAAAGGCACATGCAATGCTTCACGAGGGCACAGGTCTCGGCAACGATTTCCTCGGCTGGGTAGACCTTCCCGTTAACTATGACAAGGCAGAATTTGCGGAAATCAAAGAATGCGCCGAAAAAATCAAGAAGGATTCCGACGTGCTCGTTGTGCTCGGTATCGGCGGCTCATATCTCGGAGCCAGAGCGGCTATCGAATTTGTAAAGTCCAACAATTACAATCTTGTTAAGAAAGATACCCCCGACATTTATTTCGGCGGTAACACAATCAGCTCTTCGGCAGTTGCAGAGCTTATCGACCTCATCGACGGCAAGGATTTCTCAATCAACGTTATTTCGAAGTCGGGCACAACCACCGAAACAGCTATCGCATTCCGCATCTTCAAAAAACTTGCTGAAGAAAAATACGGCAAGGAAGAAGCTGCAAAAAGAATTTATGTGACAACAGACAAGTCAAGAGGTGCTCTTAAAGCACTTGCGGACAGCGAAGGCTACAAAACCTTTGTTGTTCCCGATGACGTTGGCGGCAGATATTCAGTGCTCACCGCAGTTGGTCTTCTTCCAATTGCAGTTGCGGGAATTGACGTTGACGCACTCATGCAGGGCGCTGCAGATGCAAGAGAAGCTTATCTCAACGACGACGTTCTGTCAAACGATTGCTACAAATATGCAGCAATCAGAAATATGCTCTATCGCAGCGGCAAGAAGCTTGAAATGATGGCAGCTTATGAGCCTTCAATGACTCTCTGGTGCGAATGGTTCAAGCAGCTTTTCGGCGAAAGCGAAGGAAAAGACGGCAAGGGCATTTACCCCACATCCGCTATTTTCTCAACTGACCTTCATTCGCTCGGTCAGTATATTCAGTCAGGCGAGCGCAGCCTTTTTGAAACTGTTATCTGGGTCAACAATCCCAAAACAGACGTTGAAATCGAATTTGACGATATCAACGGTGACGGTCTCAATTTCGTTGCAGGCAAAACAGTTCATTTCGTTAACAGCAAAGCTTTTGCAGGCACCGTTCTTGCTCATACCGACGGTGACGTGCCCAACATTGTTATCGAAATCGACAAGCAGGACGAATACACTCTCGGCTGGATGATTTACTTCTTCGAGAAGGCTTGCGGTCTTTCGGGTTATATTCTTGAGGTTAACCCATTTGACCAGCCCGGCGTTGAGAGCTACAAAAAGAATATGTTCGCCCTTCTCGGCAAACCCGGCTACGAAGCAGAGAAGGACGCTCTTGAAGCAAGACTCAAATAAACCACACAGGAGGATTTCAAAATGGTAAAACTTATTATCGGTAACAAAGGTTCAGGCAAAACAAAGAGACTCATCGAGCTCGTTAACGGCGCAGTTGAGAAGTCAAACGGCAACGTTGTTTGCATTGAAAAAGAAAGACTTCTTACTTACGACGTAAACTACAGAGTAAGACTTGTTGAAACTGACTATTATAATATTTCAGGTTACGCAGCATTCTACGGTTTCCTCAGCGGTATCGTTGCAGGCGACCACGACATAACTGACATTCTTGTTGACGCAACTCTCAAGATTGGCGGCAGAGATTATGAAGAACTCGCAAACTTCCTTGAGAAGGTTGCAAACCTCAGCAAGCTCTCAGAGTATGACATTACATTCACAATTTCATGCGATGAAAGCGATCTTCCCGAAAGAATTTTCACATTTTGCGAAAAAATCTGAATTTAATCAAAATTTTAGTTGACAAATCATGCTAAGAAATATATAATATTTTGTGCGTGATTTTAGGTGAAAATTTATGATATTGGATTTAGAACCCATATTCAATAACGAGGGAATGGTCAGAGAGTTCAGCTATGAGCTTGACCTTTCGGCTCAGGAACTCAGCGGCGCCAAGCCTTTTACCTCACCGGTGAAGGTCAGCGGTTCTGCAGGTAACTATACCGGCATTGTTGAACTGCGTGCAAAAGCTGATTTTGTTCTTGAGATGGATTGCGACCGTTGTGCAAAGGAAATCAAAGTTCCTTTGGAAATGGATTTTTTCCACACTCTCGTTACTCATCTTAATGACGAAACCAACGACGAGCTGCTGCTTGTCAATGAGCTTCGTTTTGACCTTGATCCGCTTATCACCGAGGATATCTTCCTCGACCTTCCCGCAAAATTCCTTTGTGATGAGGAATGCAAAGGAGTTTGTCCGAAGTGCGGCAAGGATCTCAACGAGGGTTCATGTGGCTGCGAAAAAGAAATTGATCCGCGACTGGCAGCGCTGAGGCAGCTTTTGGACGATTAAAACACAAAACCTCACGGTTTAATAAAGCACAAAATTAAGGAGGTGCTTAGGCATGGCAGTACCCAAGAGAAGAGTTTCTAAGGCAAGAAGAGACAAGAGACGCTCCAACGTATGGAAGATGAACGCTCCTCAGCTCGAGAAGTGCTCAAACTGCGGTGAGCTCAAGAGATCTCACAGACTTTGCCCCGAGTGCGGTTATTATAACGGCAAGCAGGTAGTTGTTAAGGAAGCATAAGTCTAAAATAAAGCGGCAGAGGCATTATTGCCCCTGCCTTTTATTTTTTTACAAACTGTTCTTTGTTTTTCAGTTGAATTTATGATATAATAATTAAAAACCAAAAGGAGGCAGAAATGTTAGAAAAATTAAAACGCTTGAGAAGAATACGCTGGCAGAATCTTGTTATGCTCACTCTTGCGGGCATAATCAATTCAATCGGCATCACAATATTTCTTTATCCCGTGAATCTCTATGACAGCGGAATTTCAGGCACTTCAATGCTCCTTGCGCAGGTGACTCCCGAATATCTGCCCCTCTCAGTTTTTCTTGTTGCTCTTAATATTCCTCTTTTTCTTTTCGGCTTGAAAAAGCAGGGCAAACTGTTTACTTTTTATGCGGTCTATACCGTTGCGATTTATTCGCTTTTTGCGTGGCTGATAACAGACGTTTTTCCGATTGATGTGAGCGTTGCTTCTCCTCTTGCGGGCACAGACCTGCTTCTTTGCGCTCTTTTCGGCGGTGTTATTTCGGGCATCGGCAGCGGTCTTGCAATCCGTTTCGGCGGTGCAATGGACGGCATTGAAGTTATGGCGGTCATCTTTGCAAAGAAGCTCGGCATCACCGTCGGCACTTTTGTTATGATTTATAACGTTGTTCTTTACATAATCTGCGGCATTGTTATCAAAAGCTGGATTCTGCCGCTTTATTCAATCGTTACCTATGCCGCAGCTCTCAAAACAATCGACTTTATGTTTGAAGGCTTTGACAGAGCGAAGGGTGCAATGATTGTCACCAAAAAGCCCGAAGAAATCTGCGAAGCGCTCAGCATTGAATTTGAAAGCGGAATGACCAGAATCAATGCACAGGGCGGTTATTCGGGCAGCGAGCTTACCGTTGTTTATTTTGTTGTCAACCGTTTTCAGGTTGCGAAAATGCAGGAAATCGTTCATGCGATTGACCGTGATGCTTACATAACCATCAGCGAAGTTGCAGATGTTTTTGCTTCTAATCAAGATAAATCCTGAGGTGATTTTATGATTAAAAATATGCTCAAAGAACTGAATCTTCCTTCTCCGCTTGAAATTGCAGGCGAAAGAGTGAAGACTGCCGAAGAATGGGAAAAAATAAGACCTCTCGTACTCAGAACGATGCTTGAAAGCGAATACGGCTACATTCCCGAAGCGCCCGAAAGCATCCGCATAAACGTTATTGAAGAGGATACAGACAGATTCTGTGCGGGCAAGGCTTCTTATATGAAATTTGAGCTTATTGCCGACATTTGCGGCGAGGAATTCAGATTCCCCGTCACCTACGTTTATCCCCGAAAAGACGGCAAATTCAAGACCTTTGTGCACATCAATTTCAGACCCGAAGTGCCTGATAAATATATGCCCACCGAGGAGATTCTTGACAACGGTTTTGCCTGCGCATCGTTTTGTTATAATGACGTAACGAGCGACGACGGCGATTTTACAAACGGTCTTGCGGGCATTATCTATAAAAATAAAGAACGCACCGAATTTTCACCCGGCAAAATTTCAATGTGGGCATGGGCTGCAATGAGAGTTATGGATTTTCTGCAGACCCGTTACGAAGTTGACAAGGATAACGTCTGCGTTTGCGGACATTCAAGGCTCGGCAAAACTGCGCTTGTGACTGCCGCTTGCGACGAAAGATTTGCCGCCGCCCACTCAAACTGCTCGGGCTGCAGCGGCGATTCGCTCAACAGAGGCAAGGGCAAAGGCAACGAGACAATCGGTGAAATCATCGACCGCTTTGAATTCTGGTTTTGCGAAAACTACAAAACTTTCTATGGTAAGGACAGCGAAACGCCCTTTGACCAGCACTATCTTTCGGCATTGATTGCGCCGAGAAAGGTACATATTGCATCGGCAAAAGAAGATGTCTGGGCAGGACCCAACCTTGAGTTTCTTTTCTGCGCCGCTTCCAACGAGGTCTACGAGCTTTACGGCAAAAAAGGTTTTGTTTATGACGACTCGGATTTCCTTGTTGCTGGCAAATATCTCAACGAAGGCAACGTCGGTTTTTGTTTCAGAGAGGGCAGACATTATTTCTGCCGTGACGATTGGCATGGACTGATGGATTTCATGAATAAATAAAAGAAAACAGCAGGTTTGAGCCTGCTGTTTTTTGTTATAAATAGGTGACCATCAGCCAGATAATCAGCATATGAACGGGATAAAATGCGTAGAAGCCGTATTGAAGAATCTTGCTTGATTTTCCTTTTTTGCCGCCGTAAAGCCAGATGGGAATGAGAGAGAAAACGGCGAAACTCTGGATTGCGATTTCATAGGTTTTGCCGAAGATTTCAACGGGTATCTGCTGACCCTCGAAGAGGATAACGTTCATCAGCACCATTGCAACAAGCTGTGCAAGCCACGCAAACGGAAATCCTCGGAAAAGATAAAACATAACAACCGTCAGGAATCCGAAAAATCCGTAGT
>JAGBUT010000091.1 GCA_017630695.1 Clostridia bacterium | reverse complement strand
TATACCTGCTACCTTCATAATCGTTCCTTTTTATAGAAATAATATTGTTAAAATGCTTGAAAATTTTTTCCGATAAGTATATAATAAACAGTTGTCAGAGTAAAATCAAGCAAATATTCACTTAGGAGTGTTAAAATTGAAAATTCTTGTTATCAACTGCGGCAGTTCATCACTCAAATATCAGCTTTTTGATATGGACACCGAAACAATGATCGCAAAAGGTAACTGCGAAAGAATCGGCGTTGACGGTAAAATCGGCGGCTCAACAGCTGACGGCCGTAAGTTCGAATACGAAGTTCCTTTTGAAAACCACACCAAGGCTTTCCTCGAAGTTAAGAAAGTTCTTACCGAAGGCGATGCCAAGGTTATCGACGACCTGAGCGAAATTTCAGCAGTAGGTCACAGAGTTGTTCAGGGCGGCGCTCTCTTCAACGAAAGCGTTCTCGTTACAGACGAAGTTATCAAGGGCATCGAAAGCCTTTGCGACCTCGCTCCTCTCCACAACCCCGCACACATTCAGGGCATCAACGCTTGTATCGATGTTTTCGGCAAGGATGTTCCCCAGGTTACTGTTTTCGATAACTCATTCCATTCAACAATGCCCCCCGAAGCATATATCTTCCCCATCCCCTACGAATACTATGAGAAGTATCAGGTTCGCCGCTACGGCTTCCACGGAACATCTCACCGTTTCGTAAGCGCAAGATGTGCAGAAGTTATGGGTAAGAACATTGAAGATCTCAAGATTGTTACCTGCCATCTTGGCAACGGCTCATCAATCACAGCTGTCAACGGCGGCAAGTGCGTTGACACAAGCATGGGTCTCACTCCCCTCGACGGTTTCATCATGGGCACTCGCTGCGGCGCTGTTGACCCCTCAGTTATCACCTACCTTCAGCAGAAGGAAGGCTGGACTCCCGCTGAAACCGACGCTATTCTCAACAAGAAGTCAGGCGTTCTCGGTATTTCAGGCGTAGGCAGCGACGACAGAGACGTTTCAGCTGCAGAAGCAGACGGCAACGAAAGAGCTCATCTTGCAAGAAGCATCCAGAAATATCAGGTTCGCAAGCTCATCGGCAGCTACGTTGCAGCAATGGATGGCGTTGATGCTATCGTATTCACAGGCGGTATCGGTGAAAACACATTCGACCTTCGCGCTGACGTTTGCAACAATCTCTCCTACCTCGGTGTTGAGCTTGATGCAGAAGCTAACGAAATTATGCGCAGAGGCAAGGAAGGCGAAATCTCAACCGCAAATTCAAAGGTTAAGGTATTCGTTCTTCCCACCAACGAAGAGCTTGTTATCGCAAGAGACACAAAGGCTATCGTTGAAGCTATGTAATCAGATATTATACGGGCACGGAAAACCGTGCCCGTTTTTATTTATTGACTATTTTTGCACACTATAGTATAATGTTTTAATAATATAAATAAAAATAAGAGGGATATAATGGAATATATTGCTCCTTTGTTTGAAAAATGTGAGGATGCAAAAGACCTGCCCGTGGCGGCAATTGATTCCTATACGTGGGATGAAAACGGCTGCAGACCCGAAAGCTATGCAGTTTTGTTTGCCGTTGAAAACGAAGGCATTCATGCCCGACTCTGGTCTTTTGAAGAAAACATCCGTTGCGAATGCACAAAACGAGACGACCCCGTTTATACCGACAGCTGCCTTGAGCTTTTCCTTTTGCCCGTTGTCGGCGACGAAAGATACATCAACTTTGAGGTTAACAAAAACGGCATTTATCTTTCGCAAATCGGCACCTGCCGAAGCGACAGAGTGTTTATAAAAGAGCTGACCGACCTCGAGCCTGAAATTGCTCCGATAACCGTTGATGAAAACGGCTGGGGTTACGAGATTTTTATACCCGACAGCTTCATCTCTTCGCTTTACGGCATTGAGCATCACACAAAAGAACGCTCAATCAAGGGCAATTTCTATAAGTGCGGCGACGAAACCGCTCTCCCCCACTACGGCTCGCATTTCCCCGTCAGAACAGAAAATCCTGATTTCCACAGACCCGAGTTTTTCGGGGATATCATATTCAGAAAGATGTAAACTCCAATGAAGAACACAATCAACAATGTTAACGAGCTTGTTAATGCATTCGTTTTTGAAGGCGAATTTGTCAAATCAACCCAGCTTTTTGACGGTCACATCAACAACACCTACGTTTTTGACTTTGAAAAAGACGGCGAAACCAACCGCTATCTTGTTCAGGAGCTCAACACCTATGTTTTCAAGCAGCCCGAAGCGCTCATGGAAAACGTTATGGGCGTCACCGAGCACATCCGCAAAAAGGTTATCGAAAGAGGCGGCGACGTCAAGAGAGAATGCCTTCAGGTCTTCCCTGCAAAAGACGGCAAACCCTATTATATTGACGGCGAAAACAAATTCTGGAGATGCTACAATTTCATCACCGATGCTCACTCTTATCCGAACGTTGACTGCGCAGAAACCTTCTGCAATGCCGCAAAGGCTTTCGGCGAATTCCAGCGCACTCTCGCTGATTATCCGAGCGAAACTCTCGTTGAAACCATTCCCAATTTCCACAACACCGTTTCTCGCTTTGCCGACTTCAAAAAGGCTGTTGCAGACAACCTTTCAGGCAGAGCAGACCGGGTGAAGGATGAGATTGAATTTGTTCTTGCCCGCGAAAAGGATTGCTCCGTGCTTCTTGACCTTCTCAATGCAGGCAAGCTCCCCCTCAGAGTTACCCACAACGACACAAAGCTCAACAACGTTCTCTTTGACAACGAAACAAACAAAGGCATCTGCGTTGTTGACCTTGACACTGTTATGCCCGGTCTTTCACTCTACGATTTCGGCGACAGCATCCGCTTTGGCGCAAACACCGCTTCGGAAGACGAAAAAGACGTTTCAAAGGTCACACTCAACCTTGACTACTTCAAGGCATACACCTACGGTTATCTTTCAGAGGCAGGCGAAAGCCTCACCAAAGAAGAAATCAATCAGCTTGCATTCTCCGCAAAGCTCCTCACCTTTGAATGCGGAATGCGTTTCCTTGGCGACTTCATCAACGGCGACGTTTATTTCAAGACCGAATATCCCGAGCACAACCTCGTCAGAAGCCGC
>JAGBUT010000090.1 GCA_017630695.1 Clostridia bacterium | reverse complement strand
ATATATATTACGGCGGCAACACAATCAGTTCATCAGCCGTTGCAGAGCTTATAAAGCTCGTTGAAGGCAAGGATTTCTCGGTCAACGTTATCTCCAAGTCGGGCACAACAACCGAAACTTCAATCGCTTTCAGAATCTTCAAGCAGCTTCTTGAAGATAAATACGGCAAAGAGGAAGCAGCAAAGAGAATTTACGTTACAACCGATAAGTCAAGAGGCGCACTCAAAGCACTTGCCGATGCAGAGGGTTATAAGACCTTCGTTGTGCCCGATGACGTTGGCGGCAGATATTCCGTTCTCACTGCAGTAGGTCTTCTTCCCATCGCTGTTGCAGGCATTGATATCGATGCTCTTATGCAGGGTGCGGCAGACGCAAGAGAAGCTTATTCAACAAGCGACGTTATGGCAAACGATTGCTATAAGTACGCAGCTCTCAGAAACCTTCTTTACAGAAACGGCAAATCAATCGAAATGCTTACAGCTTACGAGCCTTCGATGACCATGTGGTGCGAATGGTTCAAGCAGCTTTACGGCGAGAGCGAGGGTAAAGAAAACAAGGGTATCTTCCCCGCATCCGCAATTTTCTCAACCGACCTTCACTCACTCGGTCAGTATATTCAGGAAGGTGTAAGAAGTCTCTTCGAAACCGTTATCTGGGTAAACGAGCCTAAAGAAAACGTTGAAATCGGTTTTGACGAAGCCAACGGCGACGGACTCAATTTCGTTGCAGGTAAATCCGTTCATTTTGTTAACCGTAAGGCATTTGAGGGAACAATCCTTGCTCATACAGACGGTGACGTGCCCAACATCGTTATCGAACTCGATAAGCAGGATGAATACAACCTCGGCTTTATGATATATTTCTTCGAAAAGGCTTGCGGTCTTTCGGGTTATATTCTCGGAGTTAATCCCTTCGATCAGCCCGGTGTTGAAAGCTATAAGAAGAATATGTTCGCTCTTCTCGGCAAACCCGGTTATGAGGATGCCAAGGCAGAGCTTGAAAAAAGAATCAACTGAAATTTTAATATACAGGAGGAATACTAATATGGTATATCTTATTCTCGGAAACAAAGGTTCAGGTAAAACAAAGAGACTCATCGATCTTGTTAACAAAGCAGTTGAAGAGTCAAACGGCAACGTTGTTTGCATTGAGAAAGAAAGACTTCTCACTTACGACGTAAACTACCGTGCAAGACTTGTTGAAACCGACCACTACAAGGTAAGCGGCTATGATGCATTCTACGGCTTCATCAGCGGTGTTATCGCAGGCGACCATGACATAACTGACATTCTTGTTGATGCAACTCTCAGAATCGGCGGCAGAGATTATGAGGCTCTCGCTAACTTCCTTGAGAAGGTTGCTGAACTCAGCAAGATTGCTGAGCAGGATATTACATTCACAGTTTCATGCGATGAATCTGATCTTCCTGAAAGAATTTTCACATTTTGTGAAAAAATCTGAATTTAAATCAAAATTATAGTTGACAAATCGCAAATAGAAATATATAATATTTTGTGCGTGATTTCAGGTGAAGAATTATGATTTTGGATTTAGAGCCTATTTTTAATAACGAAGGAATGGTCAGGGAGTTTGATTATGAGCTGGATTTATCCTCTCAGGAACTCAGCGGATTCAAACCTTTCGTAAAGCCGGTTAAAGTAAGCGGCAAGGTTGGCAACAAAACGGGCATTGTTGAGCTCGAAGTAATTGCCGATTATGAGCTTGATCTTAACTGTGACCGTTGCGCAAAGGAAATCACCGTTCCCGTTAAAACAGAGATTAACCACACGCTTGTCACCAACCTCAATGACGAAACCAACGATGAGCTTCTCCTCGTTGAGGATCTTCGTTTTGATCTTGATGAGATTGTGACAGAGGATGTTTTTCTCAACCTTCCCGCAAAGTTCCTCTGCAAGGATGATTGCAAGGGCGTTTGTTTCAGATGCGGTAAGGATTTAAACTCAGGTTCATGCAGCTGCGAAAAAGAAATCGACCCCCGTCTGGCGGCGCTTAAGCAGCTTCTTGATAATTAAGTTAAAAAACCTCAGGGTTAATTAAAGGCACAAAAATTTAAGGAGGTGCTTAAGAGATGGCAGTACCCAAGAGAAGAGTCTCCAAGACAAGAAGAGACAAGAGACGTTCAAACGTATGGAAGATGTCTGCTCCCCAGCTTGAAAAGTGCTCAAACTGCGGTGAACTCAAGAGATCTCACAGACTTTGCCCCGAGTGCGGTTATTATAACGGCAAGCAGGTAGTTGTTAAGGAAGCATAAGTCTAAAATAAAGCGGCAGAGGTAGATAATACCCCTGCCTTTTATTTTGCCCTTTTTGGCTGTGATAAAGTCGCTGAATGTCGTTTTTCCTCTCTCAGCGTATCGCATACGCTTTCGTTCGGAGAAAACACCATTCATCATCCTTTCTCATCAGCCGTACCCGTTCTGCGATAAAGTCGGTTACTCTCAGCTTATTTACAATTTCAATCAGAGACATAAAAAAGAGCCTGTATGGTTTTCCATACAAGCTCTTTTGTTATTTTTTATACGCCTGAGTAAGCAGCGAAGCCGCCGTCAACGGGAAGAATAACACCCGTTACGAAGCTTGAATATTCCTCATCGCAAAGGAAGAGGAGTGCACCCGTGAGGTCCTCGGGCTTACCGAAACGGCGAAGAGGAGTGTGGGTGATGATTTTGTTTGAACGTGCGGTGAGTGAACCGTCCTCGTTAAAGAGGAGAGCCTTATTCTGGTTTGTTGAGAAGAAGCCGGGAGCAATTGCGTTAACTCTGATTCCGACGTCTGCAAAGTGAACTGCCATCCACTGTGTGAAGTTTGAGATAGCGGCTTTAGCTGCTGAATAAGCGGGAATCTTTGTGAGGGGTCTGAAAGCGTTCATTGAGCTTACGTTGAGAATGCTTGCACCTGATTTACCAACCATTTCCTTTGCGAAGCACTGTGTTGTGAGAAGAGTGCCAAGGAAGTTGAGGTTGAAAACAAATTCGATGCCCTTTGCATCAAGGTCAAAGAAGGTCTTTACACCCTCTGCCTTTTCAGCGATATCGGAAAGCTCAAGAGTTTCCTTTGTTGTTGTGCCGAGAGGGGAGTTGCCGCCTGCACCGTTGATGAGAATATCGCAGGTGCCGAGCTCTGCCGTAACCTTTGCCTTTGCAGCTTCAAGGCTGTCAGCCTCAAGAACGTTGCAGCCGACTGCAATTGCAGTTCCGCCTGCTGCCTTGATTTCGTCAACAACAACCTGAGCTGCTTCTTCACGAAGGTCAAGCACTGCAACCTTTGCGCCCTGTGCGGCAAGGTCTTTTGCGAATGCACTGCAAAGCACACCGCCGCCGCCTGTGATAACGATTACTTTATCTTTAAGGTTTGTGTGTGTCATATCGATTTTACTCCTTATGATTATAAATCCACGTTGATGCTTTTGCCCGATGCGGCTGATTTATAACTTGCCGCAACGATTTTTGCTGCGTGACCGCCTTCAAAAGCATCGATTTCAAATTTTCTGCCGTTTTTAAGGCAGTCGTAAAAATCATTTATAAGTGCCGAATGGCCGTTGCCCCAATAGCTTTCACCGTGGTAAACAACGTTTGAGCCGCATTCAATTTCAACAATACTTCCTTTTTCGTTGAAGGAATAAAGCTTCTCGCCCTCAACACGGAGTTTGCCCTTTTCAGTCAGAATTTCAACGATAACGTCGGAGTTTTCTGCGTACGCAGTTGTTGCGTAAAGCATTGCGGTAACTCCGTTTTCAAGCTCCATACGGATACTTGCGTTATCTTCGACCTCAATAACACCTTTGAGGTGGTCGTTTGCAACGTGAGCCGTGAGAGCTTTGCATTTGCCCCCGAAATACTGAACGAGGTCAACTGTGTGGATTGCCTGGTTGATAAGCACACCACCGCACTCTTTTTCAAGAGTGCCGTGCCAATCGTCGGCATAGTAATCCGCGTCTCTTGACCAGGTTACGAAAGCACGGATAGCCTTGACGTTACCCATTTCACCCGAATCAAGAATGTTTTTTGCTTTTTGCACACAGCCGTTGTATCTGTTCTGGAAGCAGATTCCGAGTTGTTTTCCGCTGAGTGACTGTGCCTTGCGAAGTGCATCAACCTCTTCGAGTGTTGCGGAGCAGGGTTTTTCCGTCAGCACGTGAATGCCTTTTGCGAGAGCTTTTGCCGCCATAGCGGTGTGAAGATAATGAGGAGTGCAGATGTGGATTGCATCGGGAGCTTCGTTTTCAAGAAGCTCGTCGATGCCGTAATATGCCTTTGCACCGTATTTTGATGCTGAGGCATCTGCACGTTCCTGCTTGATATCCGCAACAGCGACTATCTCCGTATCGGGATTTTCGCTGAGCGTAATGAAATGTAATCTGGAAATATTTCCGCAGCCGATAACGGCAACTTTCATATTTATCACCTCGAGGGGATGAAATCAGAATGTGGAGGACATATCGCCCTGAACGGTTTCGTTGACGTTGTCTTTTTCAGCCTTACCTGCGGCAATCTTCTTCTGAAGCTCTGCGAAATAAACGTCCTCGTCAACGGGCAGGTCAACGGGTCTGCCGAGCCAGGATGAAAGATGAGCCGCGTTGGAAATCGAAAGACCTCTGATGCCTTCTTCACCGTTTGCAACAAGAGGCTCGCCGCGGAGAATTGCGGCTGCAAATTTGTTGGT
>JAGBUT010000089.1 GCA_017630695.1 Clostridia bacterium | reverse complement strand
TGATATTTTTGCATCGGCACTTATCGGTGCTTATATGCGAGGCAAAGATATTTTCGATAGTGCAGATATTACGCTTGAATTTACCTGCGCAGCAATAAAAAGAACTCACGACGCCGCAACGGATACCCGATTCGGAGTAAACTTTGAGCAGGGTATAGGCGATTTTATAAAAAAACTGGGAGGATAAAACCATGAGCTTTGCCGATAAAGTATTTATTGACACCTGCAAAGATATTCTTCAGAACGGAATCTGGGATACAGACCTTGACGTTCGTCCCAGATGGGAAGATGGTACTCCCGCACACACAATCAAAAAATTCTGTGTAGTTAACCGATATAATCTTGCGGAGGAGTTTCCTATTCTCACTTTGAGAAAAACTTTCCTCAAAAGTGCGGTTGATGAAATCCTTTGGATTTGGCAGAAAAAATCCAATAATATTGCAGATCTCGGCAGCCACGTCTGGGATCAGTGGGCTGATGAAAACGGCAGCATAGGTAAAGCATACGGCTATCAGCTCGGTGTAAAGCACCACTATAAAGAAGGCGATATGGATCAGGTTGACCGTGTTCTTTATGACCTTAAGCATAATCCCCAGAGCCGCCGTATTCTTACAAATATCTACGTTCATCAGGATTTGAGCGAAATGGCTCTCTATCCCTGTGCTTACGGTATGACTTTCAACGTTACGGGCAACAAGCTCAATGCGATTCTTAATCAGCGTTCGCAGGATATGCTTGCCGCAAACATCTGGAACGTTTGCCAGTATTCGGCACTTACTTGTATGCTTGCTCAGGTCAGCGGACTTGAGGTTGGCGAATTCGTTCACGTTATTGCCGATGCTCATATCTATGACCGCCACGTTCCCATCGTTGAAAAGCTTATTGAAAAAACACCTTTCGATGCTCCCGATGTAACTCTTGATAAGAGCGTCACAGATTTCTATTCCTTTACAAAGGATAGTTTCAAAATCGAAAACTATAATTTCCACGAGTTTACGGATAAGATTCCCGTAGCCATCTGATTTGTTGTATATTTGAGTTGTATTAAGAGGTAAAACAGAAATGAAAGCCATTGTTAATGTTGATTCCAACTGGGGAATCGGCAACGGTGATTCGTTGCTTAATTATATTCCTGCCGATATGAAGTTTTTTAAGGCTCAGACAACGGGTAACGTTGTTGTTATGGGCAGAAAGACTTTTATGACCTTTCCCGGGCCTAAGGCACTTCCCAACAGAGTGAATGTTGTTATCACTTCAGACGAAAGCTGGAGTGCACCCGACGTTATCGTCTGCCATTCGCTTGATGAACTTTTCGAGCAGCTCGGCAGATACGATACAAATACTGTTTACGTTATCGGCGGTTCTTCCGTTTACGAGCAGCTTCTTCCTTATTGCGACACTGCTTACGTCACAAAGGTTGAGTCTGCAAAGCCTGCCGATAAATTCTTTCCCAACCTCGATGCAATTGACGAATGGAATGTTGAATGCGAGGGTGAAGAAAACGAGCATAACGGAGTAAAGTTCAGGTTCACAACATATAAAAAAAGCGAGGTATAATCAAATGAGTAATATCTGGCACAGCATCAGCCCCAAAAGAATAACACCTGAAGATTTTATGGCTGTTATTGAAATCAAAAAGGGCAGCAAGAAAAAGTATGAGCTCGATAAAGAAACAGGTCTGCTTATGCTTGACCGAATTCTCTATACGTCAACCCACTATCCCGCAAACTACGGTTTTATTCCCAGAACTTACGGTGATGACGGTGACCCGCTTGACGTTGTTGTTATCAGCAGCGAAAGTATTGACCCTATGACTCTTGTGCGTTGCTATCCTATCGGTGTTATCACTATGAAGGACAGCGGAAAGTTTGACGAAAAAATCATTTCAATTCCCGTGAATGATCCCAACTATAACGGCTACAAAGACATCAGCGAGCTTCCCAAACACCTTTTTGAAGAAATGAGACATTTCTTCTCAATCTATAAGTCGCTCGAAGGCAAGGAAACCGTTGTTGATGAAGTTCAGAACAGAGAAAAGGCAATTGAAATCATCAAGTCGTGTATTGATAATTATGTAGCTGAATTCTGCAGATAAGATTCAGTTACTGAAAAAGATAAAAAATTTAACTAATATATAAGGAGTGATTAAAATGGCAATTTATTGTCAGGAGCCTTCAAGAACATTCAGCGAGTACCTTCTCATCCCGGGTTACACTTCAAGAGAGTGCATTCCCGCAAACGTTACGCTGAAAACACCTCTCGTTAAGTTCAGAAAGGGCGAAGAAGAATGCCCCCTGAGCCTTAACATTCCTATGGTTTCTGCTATCATGCAGTCCGTTTCAAATGATACTCTGGCAATTGCGCTCGCAAAAGAGGGCGGTGTTTCCTTCATTTACGGTTCACAGTCAATCGAAGATGAAGCTGCAATGGTTGCAAGAGTAAAGGCTTACAAGGCAGGTTTTGTTGTAAGCGATTCCAACCTTAAGCCCGACGCAACACTCGCAGACGTTCTTGCTCTTCTTGAAGAAATGGGTCACAGCACTATGGCTGTTACTGATGACGGTACGGCAAACGGTAAGCTTCTCGGCGTTGTAACAAGCAGAGATTACAGAGTCAGCAGAATGGATCCCGAAACACCTGTTTCAGAATTTATGACTCCTTTTGATAAGCTCGTTACAGCTCCCGCTACAACAACTCTCAAGGATGCAAACGATATCATCTGGGAGCATAAACTCAATTCACTTCCTCTTATCGACAATGAAGGCAGACTTCGTTATTTCGTATTCCGCAAGGACTACTCACAGCATAAAGAAAATCCCCAGGAGCTTCTTGATGCAAATAAGAGCTATATCGTAGGCGCAGGTATCAACACTCTCGACTATGAAAAGAGAGTTCCCGCACTTGTTGAGGCTGGTGCAGACGTACTTTGCATTGACTCCTCCGAGGGTTACACAGTATGGCAGGAACAGACTCTTGCTTTTGTTCGCGAAAAGTACGGTGATAAGGTTAAGATCGGTGCAGGTAACGTTGTTGACAGAGAAGGCTTCCTCTTCCTTGCAAAGGCAGGCGCAGACTTCATCAAGGTCGGTATCGGCGGCGGTTCAATCTGTATCACAAGAGAAACAAAGGGCATCGGCAGAGGTCAGGCAACAGCTCTTATCGAGGTTGCAGCAGCAAGAGACGAATACTATAAGGAAACCGGTATTTACGTTCCCATCTGCTCTGACGGTGGTATCGTTCACGACTATCATATGACTCTCGCTCTTGCAATGGGTGCTGACTTCCTTATGCTCGGCAGATACTTTGCTCGTTTTGACGAAAGCCCCACAAACAAGCTTATGGTAAACGGTGTTTATGTTAAGGAATACTGGGGTGAAGGCTCCAACAGAGCAAGAAACTGGCAGAGATATGACCTCGGCGGTAAGTCAAAGCTCAGCTTTGAAGAAGGCGTTGACTCATACGTTACCTATGCAGGTCCTCTCAGCGACAACGTTGCGAAGAGCCTTTACAAGGTTAAGTCAACAATGTGCAACTGCGGTGTAACAAATATCCCCGACCTTCAGAAAAACGCAAAGCTTACTGTTGTTTCAGCAACAAGCATTGTTGAAGGCGGTTATCACGACGTTATGCTTAAGACAACTGCAAATCCCACAAGATAAATAAGATAAACTTAACGGCTGTCTCGCTTAACGTGAGGCAGCCGTTTTTGTCTGAAAAGAAAGGCTGAATATTATAATGAAAAGACCCTGACAATTGTCAGGGTCTTTGATTATTTATCGTTGATTATAAGCGAGGGTTCGCCTGATTTTTTCATATGCTCAATAAGGATTTCTCTCATTTCAAGGCGGATCGAGTCATATTCTGATTTGCCGATAAGATTATTTTTTTCATACGGGTCGTTTTCAAGGTCGTAGAGGAAATCATCGGTGTATTCATTTGCAAAAGCCTTGTCGGCATTTTTTGCAGTTACGCTGTATTTCCATCTGTCAGTGCGAACTGCTCTGCCTATCTGACTTTCTGAAATCTGGATAAATACGCTTTCGTGACCTTTAAGGTCAGTAAGGCTCTTGCCCATAAAGTTTTCGGGAATCTCTGCACCTGCGATATCAAGAATCGTTGCAGGTAGGTCAATCAGAGAAACAAGGTCGCTGATTCTGCCGCCGCCCTTAAATCCGCCTCCGCAGATAACAAGAGGCACCTTGATGCTTGATTCGTGGCAGGAGCGTTTATATTCCATATTTCTCGTTCTGAAATGGCAGCCGTGGTCAGAGGTGTAAATGATAACGGTGTTATCATAAAGGTCCTCATCCTTGAGAGCCTGAATCAGTTTACCGAAATTTTCATCAACTCTGTTGCAGCAGGCGAGATACGACGGCATCTGCATTCTCCAATCGCCAATCGTACCCTTAAGGTCACCGGGGATTTCGTAATCCTTGAACTGGCTTTTGAGTCCCTTGGGGGATTCGAAACGCAGTCTGTCATTCTGATGGTGAGGCTCAAGCTGTGATACAAACATAAAGAACGGCTTTTCGTGAGGCTTTTTAATATATTCAATTGCAAAATCATTGATTTTGTCTGCTCGGTAGCCTTTGAAATCGATTCTTTCGCAGTTTTCATCAAAGATATATCCGTTATATCCGTGTGAGGTAAATTCAAGAATATCGGCAGCTCTCCAATAGTCGTAGCCGCCTCTTCTTTCAGGAGGTGTCGGCTTTGTTGCAAGTCGGTGCTCTTTATCGGAAGCAAGATGCCATTTGCCGATATATGCCGTCTCGTAGCCTGCATCCTTGACACAGTGAGCAATTGTTTTGCAATCCGTCGGCAAGGCGATATCGTTTCTGTAGCATCCGTTTTGCGAAGCGTAAACACCGCTTTGCAGGCAGGCTCGCATAGGTCCGCATACGGGCTGGCAAGTGAATGCATTTTCAAAGAGAGTACCTTCCTCTGCAAGAGCATCAAGATTCGGGGTTACGGGTAATTTCTGACCGTAACAGCCTGCGCTGTCAGCTCTCTGCTGGTCGGAAAAATAAAAGATAATGTTAGGCTTTTTCATACCATTACCTCACGTTTCTGATTTTTTCAACTGCATGTAAAATGAAATCCATTCTCGGGCAATAACCCGAAAGCTGATTGTAAAGGCTTCTGTAACGTTTGCATCCGCCACCGCAAAGCTGTCTGACGGGGCAGGAGGCACATAGCTTGTTTTTCGGCTCATCAAACTCCATAAATTTTCTCAAGCCGTTACTGTGAAGAATATCTTCTATTGAGGCTGTGTTGATGTTAGGGCATTCGTATTCGTCAAGGCAATAGAAATCACAAGGGTAGCAAGTGCCGTCAGCCTCAACAACAAGTTGCGCATTGCATCTGCCGGTTGCTCCGCATTGCTCGGCAAAGCCGTTTGTCATCAATGAAAGAAGATTGTCAAAATCTCTGACGTAGAATCTTCTTCCGTTTGAAATTTCAGCAAACCAGAGGTTGAAGAATCTTTTCTGGAATCGTGCGAATGCTTTTGCATCAAGGCTGAACGAGCTTTTTTCACCGTTTAACGGGTCAAGGCAATAAATCGGCTGAACGTCTCTGAAACCGTTGCTGATATAAAATTCAAAAAGCTTTGATGCATCGGTTTTTGCTGTGATAACGGAAAGAACGTTGAAATCAACACCGTGTTTCTTCAAAAGACTGATTCCCTGCATTACCTTTTCAAAGGAATCGCATCGGTGAGCGTTATGCGTTGCTTCGTCACCGTCAAGTGAAACACCGATAAGAAAATTGTTTTCTTTAAAGAATTCGCAGAATTCCTCGTCAATGAGTGTGCCGTTTGTCTGCAGAGAATAACGGATGGTTGTTTTGTCATCCTTAAACGAATCTGCCGTGTGAATGAAGTTTCTGAAAAACTCAATGCCTGCAAGAAGCGGCTCACCGCCTTGAAACATAAAGCTGATATCGGAGTTTTCTCCGCAGAAATCAAGAGCTTTTTTTATGAGATTTTCAGCAGTTTCATTGCTCATAACGGAATTCACACCGTTTTTTCTGTTTTCAACTTCGTCGCAATAAAAACAATAACTGCATTTCAGATTGCACAGCGAGGAAGCAGGTTTTACCAAAGCGGTCATCTGCCGCATAACAGCACCTCTTTTGATGAATATTAAATAAGGTGATTTGTTTGAATAAGTTGAAAGAATATCTTATGTGTTTTGCAATCGGCGGAGTAGGGTACGGACTCGTTGAAATTCTTGTCAGAGGATATACGCACTGGTCAATGGTGTTGACGGGTGGAGCAGTACTTGTACTGCTGAATCTGATTAATAAAAGCCGGAACGTTCCGCTGATTTACCGATGTTTGCTCGGTATGGTTGTTATAACGAGTCTTGAATTTGCGGTGGGTATGCTTGTGAATATCCGTATGGGCTGGGGAGTATGGGATTATTCACACAAGCCTTTTAACCTTCTCGGGCAGATTTGTCTGCATTTTTGCGGATGCTGGCTTCTGATAAGCATTCCCGCATACAAGCTGTGCGATATCATCGCAAAAAGCATTACGAAGCGGCAAGATATTTTTTGATGCCCTCAACGGTAGCTTTTGCAAGAATTTCTCTGTTTTCTGCGCTCTGAAGTGACTGGCATTCATCTGTGTTTGAAACGAAACCGTATTCTATAAGTACTGCAGGGCATTCTTCAACTCTTACAACGTTGAATGCGTAGAAGTTAGTGCCTCTGTCAATCTTGATATCGGTTTTATCTTTGTAAATTTCGTTTTTATAAGCGTTCACAAGCGAATCGTGAATGGATTTTGCAAGAGGCTGTGAATATGCTCTGTAATAATAAGCGGAAGTGCCCGTTGCCGAAGCAGAGGTGCTTGAATCGCAATGGATGGAAATAAACATATCAGGGTCGTAATCTCTGACTGCAGTATTTCTCTGGGTATAGCTTTTCCAATCATCGCCGTTTCGGGTCATAATAACCGTTGCGCCTTCTGTTTCAAGAAGGTCTTTAACCTTTGATGCGATTGAAAGGTTTATATCCTTTTCGTTGCTGAAGCCGGTAATGTTTACCGAGCAGGGTGCACCGGGGTCGATGCCGCCGTGACCGGGGTCGAGCATAATAACGGCACCGCTGAGGGACTTAGGCTTGTGGCTGAGTGTTATAACGAGCATACCATCGTTATTGTATTCATAATGGTAGCCGTAGAACTTGCCTTTGTCTGCAAGAGTAAGCGAAAGAGTAACAGTGGATTTGGATTTATCGGATGACCACTTACCGCTTTTTACGGGTGAATTCATGAAAGTGCTTGAGCCTGAAGCGTTTGCCGTGTCACTGAAAACAAAATCGATGCCCGTGCAGTTAAGTGAGGTTACGGTGACGGGTCTGCCGGGAGCATAAAGACCGTAGGTCTGACCCGTAAGCTTTGCGTTGAATGCAACGGGTCTGTTCATATCGAGAACGATAACGGTTTCCTTATCGCTGCAGCTTGTTGAAATAACGTTGATTGAATTTTTGGGCATAACGTAGCCGTCGGAAATTCGCACGTGAGTGATTTTACCCTGAACACCCGAGGCAAGTCTTTCTTCGTGCAGTTCGGGAACCTTAACGCCCGAAGCAAGGAAGTAATAAGTATCTGTTTCATCGAGAACCGCAATATCCGTTACATAGTCAACGGTTGTCTTGGGCAGGGGTGAGCAATCGGGAACGGAATACGTTGCAGTGGAGTTTCCGGGATAAACCTCAACGTAATTTTCAATGATTTCACAGATTTTTGCAGTACCGAGGCCGTAATCCTTGGTGTAATAATATCTCTCAAGCTTTTCTCCGGTGTATCCGCCGGAGGTGATGATTGTTGTTGAATCGTTTCCGACGCCCGTAGATTCATTCGTTGAAGGGCTTGTGATTGTTGTAGGTTTGGTTGTGGTGGTAGTTGGTGTCGGAGCAGGGGGAGGCGGCTGAACTTTTGCGGAAACGTTGATGTTGCCGCCACTCATTGTTTCTGTCAGAGAGCCGTAAACTGCTTTAACGGTGAATTTGCCGAGCTTCTGAACCGATGAAGTGCCTGCAGGCACGGTAACCGTTGCAGTGTAATCAGCGAAATCCGATTCTGTATCGGGGGAGGTATCCTCATCCTGGCTGACGCTTCCGAGCTGGGTCATTGTAACTGTTTTGCCGTTGAACGTAACGGTAACTGTTGCTCCTTTAAGCGCAACCGCACCGATTTCAACCTGCATTCCGCCGGGAACAGTTGAATCATCGGCAGGAGAAACGGATTTGAGCAGTTTAATTTTATACGTTACTTCATAAGTATAGGTTTTGCCTTTGTGTTCGAATTTGATGGTGTTGGCACCTGCTTTAAGTTCACAGTCAACAGAGAAGTCGCCGTTTTTTGCAACGTTAAGTTTCTGACCGTTGCATATAAGGTCATATGCAGGGCTTGATGAACCTCTGAAGGTAACCTTAGATTGTTCAACCGTTATTTTGGTTGATTTGTGGTTGGTGATTTCAAACTCCTTATCAAGGAGATAAGTGTCTCGTGATTTGATGTAACTCATAACTGATTCGGCAGCCGCACCCGAAGCCGCTGAAATATCAGAGTAGGGATAGAATGCAAGACCCTTGCACAGAGCCATATCGGCAGAGCTTGAAATGAGAGAAATCATTTCTGTTGCCTTTTCGGCATTGAAAGATGATATTCCGAGAAGCGTGTGGCAAAGCCATACGGGAGCAGGTTCTTCGCTCCATGTGAGTTGAGCCTGAGCAAATGCTTTGTTGCCTGCTCGGTCATTTGCTTTTTGCTTAAGAAAAACGAAATCAGCTTTTTTGCCCATAAGCGAGATAATGCTGCTTTCGGCAAGTTCAAATTTGAGGGGCTCAATGCCAATGGACATTGCCGCATCAACGGATTTGATTGAATCGCAGATTTTAGTTATATTTTCGGAATATGTAACTTGTGATTCATCAAGCCCTGAAAGAATAACAAAATCGGTATTGTATTTCTTGACAAATTCAAGCAGGTAATCACTCTTTTCAGAGATATCTGCTCTTACACCGAAATAAAGCTGAAGCTCGTTTGCCGCAGTGAAAAGGGGAGCAACGGTTTCCGCATTTTCGGGTGTTAATTCGAAAATAACGGTGTTGAATCCGAAATTCACAAACTTTGCAAGATCTTGTGAGCTTTTGTCTGAATATGAGTCGTAAACTGACGCAACAACCGAGTCAGGAGTCGGAGTTTTCGGTCTTGTATTTGCAGGGAGAGAAGATGTTTCCTCTTGTGCGGTGACAGAGGTTTCAGTGTTCTCTCCTTTTGTAAATTGCGAAAATTTGCCCGTTACAGCCATTCCGATAATTATACCTGCAATGGCAACAACGATGCAGATAATCGCTGCAATTATCGCTTTGTTGTTTTTCATTTTTGTTCCCCGTAATGTTTTAAGATGTGAATTCCTTTTTCAGGTTTTCGATTTCGGTTTTGCACGCACTTCTGTTGAGGTCGCTGTATGAGAATACGGCAATACCGCTGTAATTTTTGTTGTTTCGGATTGCTCTTGTCTGACGGGCAAGAATATCGGTTGATTGAGTCCATTCCTTTTTGCCCGAACCAGCATAGTTATCTTCGCTTGAGCATTTGTACGCCGCGATGCCGCAAACAAGCTTCACGGAGCTGTGTCTGGGAAGCGATGCCCATTGATTAAGCAGTTTTGTGAAATCTTGGGTCTGATGATTGAAACCGAAATAAATCTGCGGAATGATAAGGTCGGCATATCCTTTTTGCGAAAGCCAGAGTCTGCAATCTGCATATGCCTCGTTGAGCGTTTTGTCAATCTGACCGGCAGGGCTGATGCTGACGATTAGAGATGAATCTTGTGCCTTTACAGTTGAATATAATGCGGAAACGAATGCATTGACGTTGGCAACTCTCCATTTTGAAAGGGTCAGTGTGCCGCCTGAATTTTTATATGCACTGTACTGTGCACTGTCAAAAGACGTATCGGTTGTGGGGTAGAAATAATCGTCGATATGTATGCCGTCAACGTCATATTTTCTGATAATCTCACGCACACCGTCAAGAATCAGTTTATGGTTTTCGGTGATTGCGGGATTATAATAAATACCGTTGCTTATTACACGGACTCTTCCATCGGCATTGCCTGAGTCAAGAATCTTTTTTGCAGGGTTTGATGAGCTTAAAGCACTCACGTTACTCTGTGTGGAAACTCTGAACGGATTAATCCAGCCGTGAACGGAAATTCCGTTTGCTTTTGCGCTTTCAAGAAGCACTTCAAACGGGTCGAATGAGAGTGAAGCACCTTCTTTTCCTGCAATGTATTTGGAATAAGGGAAAATATCCGATTTGTAAAACGCATCTGAATTTGCTCTCAGATGAACGAAAGCGGTGTTGAATCCGTTGTTCTTAATTGTTCTGAACATCGTATCGGTGATTGCTTTGTATTGCGCCCTCGTTTTACCTGCGGCGCTTGTGTAATCGTAGCAGGAAATCCAGATTGCTCTCATCTCTGAAGATGATACAACGGGCTGAGACTGAGTTGTCGATGCGGTTGGTTTCTGTGTGGTGGGTACCGTTGTTTTTTGTGTTGTTGCGGCAGTTATCGGTTTTTGTGTAGTGGGCACCGTTGTAATCGTTTGCCTTGTTGTGCTGATATTTGTAACCGATGAAGCGGTTGTTGATTCAAGTGCCTGCAAAGAACTGTTTTCCTCTGAAACAGCGGTTTGGAAATCAAGAGTTGTTTCGGTTATTTCGTTATAGACTTGTGTCACGGATTCAATCGGAGCGTATGCCGTAACACTTGTTTCGGGAGCATTGCCGCTGTCGATTTG
Organism: Clostridia bacterium; assembly: GCA_017630695.1. GTDB lineage: Bacteria > Bacillota > Clostridia > Oscillospirales > Acutalibacteraceae > CAG-177. The sequence goes on along the minus strand of JAGBUT010000089.1, from coordinate 3,128 downwards.
ACAAGAAGTCAGGAAAAGTAATATAATAATTAAAAGTGACGATATTTTTTTCATATCTGTCCTCACAATATTCAGGTTTAAGGATGGTTATATGCCGACGTTTGTTAAAGTGTTTTTTGTTTATTATGCAGTTGTTGCCGTTATCGCTGTTGCGTTGACGGTTTATGATAAAAACGCGGCAAAAAAAGGTGCGTGGAGAGTTTCGGAGGCGATGCTGATGGGTGTTGGTCTCATCGGGGGAGCATTGCCTGAATTTGCAACAATGAAACTTATAAGGCACAAAACCAAGCACCTTAAATTTATGATAGGTCTGCCTGCCGAAATCATCCTTCATATTGCAGTTCTGATTGCTGCAATTTATAACTTTAATTTCTGAATTTTCTTTAATGCCGCCCTGCAAAACAACAGGGCGGCGCTTCTTATACCGAGATATTATAACGTGCTTAAATCATAGGGGGTCTGTTGATATACGAAATAGTTGAGCCAGTTTGCAAAGATTATATTTGCAGCGCTTCGCCATTTCATATCGGGCGTTTTTGAAGGATCGTTACCCGGGAAATAGTTGTAGGGTACGTCGATTTCAAGCCCCTTGTTAACGTCTCTGAAATATTCCTTTGAGAGAGTTTCACGGTCATATTCGGAGTGACCGGTTGCAAAGAAGTTTCTGCAAGCCATATCAGAAATAAGATGAACTCCTGCAAGGTCTGAATAAGAGATTATCTGCAGATCTTTAACGAGAGCAATATCGCTCATTCTGTTTTCGGTATGTCTTGAATGGGGTACGTAGAATTCATCGTCAAGCCCCCTCATAAGAGGATGAAGGATGTCGAGACTTCTGTGAGGGAAAACTCCGAAGAGTTTCTTTTCAAGCGGATATTTAGGCACACCGTAATGATAATAAAGACCTGCTTGTGCACCCCAGCAGATATAAAAGGTTGAATAAACGTGTTTTTTGCTCCATTCAAAAATTGAGCAAAGCTCTTCCCAATAGTCAACCTGCTCGAATTCGAGGTTTTCAACAGGAGCGCCGGTAACAATCATACCGTCGTATTTCTGGTCGCAGATTTCGTCAAACGTCTTATAAAATTTGAGCATATGCTCTGCGGAAGTGTTTTTTGATTTGTGTGATTTAACCTGCAACAATTCAACCTCAACCTGGAGAGAAGAGTTACTCAATAAGCGGAGAATCTGCGTTTCGGTTTCGATTTTAGTGGGCATCAGATTGAGCAGAATGATTTTCAGAGGACGGATATCCTGACTGACAGCTCTTTCCTCTGTCATAACAAATATGTTTTCTGCTTCAAGTGCCTTGTGAGCAGGCAGCTCGTTAGCTATTTTGATAGGCATTGTATCACCTCGGGTATATTAAAGTTTAAGTCTTTTATTTGCAGTAAGAAGTGCTTTTGAAACTGCTGTTGCTATTATAAAGCCTGCAATTGCTTCGACAAGACCGTTGAGTCCGACAAACCAGACAAAGAAGGCTCCGATATTGTCAGCGGCTGACTGTGTATAAAGTCCGCTGAATATATCTGTTTTCATAAAGAGAAGAATGAATGAGCCAACAAATAACAAAGTGTTCAGTAAGGGACAGCAAAGACTTGCGGCTGCGCAGGGGAGTGAATTTTTCTTGCAGATTTTCATCAACGCTTTGAAAAGGAGAGCTGTCAGAATACCTTCAAGCAAACGGGGAATGAAGCAGATGATAAAGGTGTTCAGAGGGCTGTGCTGAAACAGCATCATACCAAATGCACTTGTACCCGATGCAGCCTGCCAGAAGCTTGTCAGACCGAATACTGCGCCGCATACCGCCCCGGCATAAGGTCCGAGTACGATTGCTCCGATAGCAACGGGGATGATGTTCAGCGTGATTTCAATAACGCCGATTTTGATATATCCGAGATTTGTGAAGCCGAAGATAATCAGCAATGCCACAAGCACGGACAGTTGGGTCAAACGCAGGATGCGTTCGTTCTTCTTGGATTTTGCGGATGATTTCATAATTTATTCCTCCTTGCTGTTGCTCCTTTTAAAGCGACTGTATCTGAACTAAATATGCCTTTCAAAATCATATGAAGTTAGAATGCAGTCAATCTACCGGATGCAACGCAAAATTTTTGGTAAATTAAAAAGCAAATTCCGTTGAAAAAGTTATTTTCTGTTTTTCTCGTATAATACTTTGAGTCCGTAAAGGACAAGTTCTCTGTTGAAGGTGATTTCTCTTTCACAGCTTTTTATAAGGTCTCTTGCAAGACCGCCTGTTGCAACCGCACTCATCTTACCCTGATTCAGTTCGTTTTCAAGCTTGTTGCAAAGACCGTCAATCATTGCCGCAAAGCCGAAAACTGTTCCTGCCTGCATTGAGTCGAGCGTATTAGTGCCGATTGCGTGGTCGGGAGTTTTCAGGCTGATGCTCGGAAGCTGTGAGGTTCTCTGTGAAAGTGCGTCAAGAGAGATGCCGATTCCGGGTGCGATTGTGCATCCTCGGAAAGCACCGTTTTTATCAATAACGCTTATTTTACTTGCGGTGCCAAGGTCGATGACAAGGCAGGGCAGAGGATAAAGGTTTGCTGCACCGATGCAGCCTGCAAGAAGGTCTGCACCGAGCTGGGCAGGGTTATCGATAAGGATGTTCATTCCGGTTTTGATTCCGGGGCCGAGCACCATAGGAGTGTGCCCCGTTATTCTTTCAATTGCTTCGCACATTGTTGAAGAAAGCTCGGGCACAACGCTGCTGAGTGCCGCACCGCTGAAACCGGTTGACGGAGCATTGTGCAGAGCAAAAATCTGCTTGAACTCAATTGCGTATTGGTCGGGAGTTCTTGAACGGTCTGTTGCGAGTCTTGTAACAAAAATAAGCTCGTCGCCGTCATATGCACCCAACGTTATGTTCGTGTTGCCGATATCAATTGCAAGAAACATAAAATCACCCTTTCGGATTTATACATAATCAATTATATACTATATTATAAATAAAATCAACTTGTAATTATAGACAATATATGTATAATGATAGGTATGTTATTTTAATGATATTCAAAAAGGGGGGCGAAAACAGTGATTTGCAGAATATGTCCGAGAAACTGCAGTGCAAACAGAGAAACCGAAAACGGAGTTTGCGGTGTAGGGGA
>JAGBUT010000088.1 GCA_017630695.1 Clostridia bacterium | reverse complement strand
CCTCGAGGATATTCTGCATCAGCTCGGGGGAAGCGTACATTCTTGAAACAACGTCGTACGCCCAACGCTTTGAACGGTTTACGCCTTCATAGTGTACGGGTACTTCGGGATTGTTTTTGCGCAGGAAATCGTAGCATACGTCCTGACATTTATAACCGCCAGATTCGTTGCCGAGGCTCCACATTGTGACCGACGGATGATTCTTATCTCTCTCATACATCGCCTGAACTCTGTCGAGATAACGGTTTGCCCATTTTTTATCGTTTGAGAGGCGGTTGGGAGTGTATGCACCCGGCATGGAATAGAAGCCGTGAGTTTCGATATCTGCTTCGTCAACAACGTAAAGACCGTAAAAATCGCACATCGTGATGAATGCGGGGTCGGGGGGATAGTGCGAGGTGCGAACGCAGTTGCAGTTATATTCCTTCATCAGCTTCACGTCAAGCTCGAGGTCGTCGAGCGAAACGGCATAGCCCTTTGTCATATGCGTATCGTGGTGATTTACACCGAGGAGCTTGATTGCCTTTTCGTTGAAACGGAAAATTTCACCGTCGATTTTTATATCTCTGAAGCCGATATAAGTGCGGATAACTTCGCATACCTTCTCACCGTCAAAAACGGTAAGAAATGCTTTGTAAAGCTTCGGAATTTCGGCAGACCATTCCTGCACCGAAAGGGATTTTATAACCGATTTATCCTTGATTTCAGTTTCACCGAAAAGCTCATCGCATTCAAGCGTTACCTTGCTTGTCTCGGGCAGATTGCCTTTGACTTGAGCAGTTAAATCGTAAGTACCGTCGGCATTCTTTTTCGGTCTGATGAGAAAATCGTCAATATGAATTTCGTTTTGAGTAATGATGAAAACGTCTCTGAAAATGCCGTTTTCTCGGAACATATCCTGACATTCGAGATAGGTGCCGTTACTCCATTTATAGTTCACAACAACCGCTTCGTTTTCGCCCTGCGAAAGAAAATCGGTGATATCGAATTCGGCTGTGTTGTGAGAACCCTCACTGTAGCCGATATATCTGCCGTTGATATAGAGGGCAAACGCACCTGCAACACCGAGGAAACTGATAACGCTTCTGTCGGCACAAACGGGTGTGAAGCTCTTTCTGTATATGCCGACTGCAACGTCCTCGGGGATGTGCGGAGGCTTTTTGGGGAATGGATAACGGGTGTTTATGTAAGCGATCTGATCGTAGCCCGTTCTCTGCCACGTTGAGGGAACGTTAACCTTATCAAATTTTTCTTTCGACGTATCAAATTCCGACGGAATATCGCTCATTTTCGGGAAATATGCAAAATCCCATTCGCCGCTGAGCATCTGAATTCTGTCAGAAACGTATCTTTCGTTTTTATAGTCGGATTTCTCCGCGGACTCCTTGCACGGGAAGGGGATGAACCAGCTTCTTGAATCGAGTCTGTTTTGTTTGTAAACGGAAAAATCCGTGTGAAGATTTCGGCTGATGGTGTAAATCATATCGTCAGCTCCTTGCTTAAAAATACAGATTAATTATATTATTATTTTATTATAATGTCAATAATACTCAATTGTTAATTGACATCTCATTTTTGGTGTGATAAAATTTTTTTATAGCTTTGATTCGGAGGTGTGCTATGGCTGTTTTTAAAAGAATAATAAGCCTTATAACGTCGCTGATAATGACAATTGCAGGGTATCCGATGAGCTTTCTGCCATCACAGACTGATACCGATTTTTTCGTTGCAGCGGGCAGTTCTTCAGATGATTTTCTCACCGTTAACGGCAATGAAACTGCACTTGATTATTCTGCCGACGCAGGTAAAATCTCGTTTGATTTTTCCGATACCGATTGCGGATATTTTAATTATTTCGGCATTTCATATTCGTCCGATGCCTATCTCAAAGGCGAAATAACCTATTCAAAAGGCAAAACCGTTTCGTCGGAGGAATTTTTCCTCGAACCGTGCGAAAACGGTGTTTTCTATTCGTTTATCGACGGAGTTTTCGATAAGAAAAAGATGAACGGACTTTGCTCCGTTTCGTTTGCTCCTCTTGATAAAGCCGAGGCGGAGGTTGAGATTTTCGGTATATCAACCTTCAACCGTGAGATTCCCGAACGTGAAATTTTCATTGAAAACGGCAAAATCAGAATCGGCATCGACCTTCTCTGGGGCGGTGCATTGAGCTATTTTGAGGACCTCGATTCAAACGTTGAGGCGGTTAAGGTTGACGGCATAACGAAGGTTGATTCAAACGCATCCGAGCGTTACGGCAAAAGAGCCGTGAATAAGAGCGTTAATCTCATCAATGCCAATGATACGGGCAGACTCGTTCAGCAATCCTATTACGGCTCCGACGGTTCATCGGGCGACGGTTACACCCCGGGTATTTTTATGGACAACCGCTGGAATTATAACCCCGTGCAGGGCGGTAACCAATATAACGAAAGCAGTAAAATCGTTGACCTGAAAGTTACCGAAAACGAAATTTACGTCAAGTGCAGACCGCTTGACTGGTCTTTGCCGGAGGAGAATATCACTCCCTCATATATGGAAGCGACCTATGTTCTTGACGGCGCAAGGCTTGACGCATCGTGCAGATTCGTTGATTTTTCGGGATATACTCCCACCTATACTTCGCAGGAAATTCCTGCATTCTATTGCATTGAACCCTTCAACCGATTCGTATACTGTCCCGATGAGGATATCGAAATTGTTCCCGACCTTATTTTCTGGCCCGATGCAGGTTATCCGAAATTCAATTCGACTGAAAACTGGGCAGGCTTTATCGGTGAATTTGATGACAGCTTCGGCATCGGAGTTTACGTTGAGGGTGAAAACAGTTTTCTTGCAGGTGTTTATAACAGAGAAACCACCGATGAAAAAGACCCTGCGCACGACGACCCGACCTCGTATATAGCGGTTATCAAGTTTATAACCTTTGAAAGCTTCACACCGTTTTCCTATAATTTTTCGCTTACAAGCGGAACGGCGGAAGAAATAAGACAAACTTTTGCAGAAAGGTGATTATAAATGTCAGATTTAAACAGTTCAATCTGCATCAGCTCCGTTTTCGCAACGGCACTTGAACTTGCAGGTATCGAAAAACCCGAGGGAACAGATTCGGCAAATCCCGTTATCACGGCTATGGCAAAGAAGAAGCTCGGTGATAAAAAGACCGACAGAACGGTCATTTATAATCCCGATGCCGTTGCGCTCTGGGTTTATCAGAAATATACCGATAAATTCATCCCTGCACAGATTCGCACCGATTTTTCTCTCCCGATGCTTTCGGTTATGCCGAGCGTAACTCCCGTTTGCTTTGCATCGATGTATACGGGTGTGAGCCCTGATATCCACGGCATCAGGAAATATGAAAAACCCGTTCTCAAGTGCAGAACTCTATTTGATTCTTTCGTTGAAAACGGCAAGAAATGTGCTATCGTTTCCACCTCGGGCGACAGTATTTCAACGATATTCCTTGAAAGAAATATGGATTATTTCATCTATGACACCGTTGAAGAGGTCAACGAGAAGGCTCTTGAAATCATTGAAAAGGATGAATATGATTTAATCGTTATATATAACGGTGATTATGACGGCACTATGCACCGCCACGGCCCAGAAGCGGCTGAATCCCTTGCCGTTCTTGATGAAAACGTTTCATTCTTTGCCGAGCTTTCGGATAAAATCGAAGCAGAGTGGAAGAATCATAACGTATTCCTCGGCTTCTGCCCCGACCACGGATGCCACGAAATTGACGGTGGCTGCGGTTCTCACGGCCTTGATATGGAAGAGGATATGAACGTCGTTCATTTCTACGCAATCAAACAGGTATAAAAAACGAGCACCCCACGGGCGGTTTGCCCAAAGGGTGCTTTTTTTATTCAACGTTAATTTTGCAATAATATCTGTTTTTGCCCTGACTCTTCTTGCCGTATTCGACAGCCTTTGCAGGGCATTTGCAGATGCACGCCATACAGTGGGTGCAATCCTTGCCCCATTCGGGTTTGCCGTCTTTCATCGAGATGTTTGATAGGGGGCAGAGCTTTTCGCATTTACCGCAGGAAACACATTCATCCGTTGCGTAAAAATCCTTTGCCTTAACGCAGAAAGCATAAAATGCGGTGTTGACGATTCCGCTTTTGAGTTTTCCGACGGTGTTGACCGAAACTCTCGGAAGCTTTTCGTTTTTTGCAATTGTTTCAGCTGTTTCGGTGATTCTGTTTTCGGATTTTGCGATGATTCTTGATGCCTGCTCGTCATTCGGGGCGGTAAACATCGCAATATAATTCTCGGGCATTCTGAAATGAGCACAGCCCATATATTCTTTTCCGATTTGGGCACAGAGCTTTTTGAGGTGCTTTTCAGCGTTGCCGATATCGTCACCGCAGGTCATCAGAAAATAAATTCCTTTGCAGTTTTCAAGCGGTGTTTTCTTCAGATAATCCGTCACGATATGCGGAATCCTCCACGCATAGGTCGGCGCTGACACAATAAGACGGCTGTTGTCTGAAACGATGGGGGAATAATCCCTGCTCCTTATTCTCTCAAATAAATCAAGGCAATCGTCACCGAGAATTTTTGCCGTTCTTTTCGCAACGTAACCGCTGTTGCCCGTGCCTGAAAAATAAATAACCATTCCGTCAACTCCTTTCAGAGTCACTTTGCTTTGTTTATTATACCATTAACTCTGATTCCTTGCAATATATTCTTTTATTGCGTTGACACGAGCCTGATGTGTTGGTATAATTCTAATGATAATATCCGAACGGAGGAAATATTATGTACGAAAACAACTGGGAATCACTGAATAAACGCCCCGTTCCCGAATGGTTTGGCGATGCGAAATTCGGCATCTTCATTCATTGGGGACTTTACAGCGTACCTGCATATGCACCCAAGGGCAAATATGCCGAGTGGTACGGCTATCATTGTGACGAAATTCTTGAAAGAAGTGAAAATGACAGAGAGTATTATTTCTATCATCAGGAAAAATACGGTCCTCATTTCAAATATAACGATTTCGCAGGCGAATTCAAGGCAGAGCTTTTCGATGCCGAGAAGTGGGCAGACCTCTTTCAGAAAAGCGGTGCGAAATACATAAACTTTGTTTCCAAGCATCACGACGGTTACTGTATGTATAAGTCCGATTACGCATGGAACTGGAACAGCGTTGACGTCGGTCCTCACAGAGATTTCCTCATGGAACTCAAAGAAGCACTTGCAAAAACTGACGTGCGTTTCGGTGTTTATCATTCGGTTTACGAGTGGTTCAACCCCGTTTATCTCCGCAATCCCGAGGAATATGCTACCGAGCATCTTATCCCTATGCTCAAGGAACTTATTGAGAAATATCAGCCTGCAACTCTTTTCACCGACGGTGAGTGGGAGCATACCTCCGACGTTTGGCATTCAACAGAATTTCTGCAGTGGCTCTATAATGAGTCGAGCGTAAAAGATTTCATCGTACCCAATGACCGTTGGGGCAAGGAAACAAGAGGCAGACTCGGCGGCAACTTCACCACCGAATACGGCTATATCGAAACGGGCAGAAAGATTGAGGACGTTGAGCTTGACAGACCTTTTGAGGAATGCAGAGGTATCGGTATGAGCTTCGGCTTCAATAAGAATGAGGACGTTGCCGATTATCTGAGCGCAAAAGAGCTTATTGAAATGCTCTGCGACCTTGTATCAAAGGGCGGTAACTTCCTTCTCAATATCGGCCCTGCAGCCGACGGCACAATCCCCGTTATCATGGAAGAGAGACTTCTTCAGATGGGCGATTGGCTTCGTGTCAACGGCGATGCAATCTACGGCACAAGAATTTATTCAAAGAAAACTCAGGACGGTGTTTATTACACAAAGAAGGGTGATGACGTTTACGCAATCATCAACCGTTTCCCCTTCGGCAGTCAGGTGCTTGAGCTTGTTGATTTCGATTCCGAAATGAAAGCAGAGCTTCTCGGCAGCAACGCTTCTCTTGAAATCAGAGATAACGGTGGCAAGGCAGAAGTTGTTTTTCCTGCAATCAATCCCGATGAGATTGACAGCAATTACCTCTACACCGTTAAGCTTTCTAAATAATCTTATAAATCAAGCGGAGTTTCCGGATTATTTACCTGAAATTCCGCTTTATTTTTTTGCATTAATTTGCTATTATATTTTCATCATCAGATTCATATAATATTTCTGCAAATAAATCGGAGGTATTTTCAAT
>JAGBUT010000087.1 GCA_017630695.1 Clostridia bacterium | reverse complement strand
GTTCTTAACATTGAAAACTCTGATAACGGTGTTCTTCGTAATTCGATGCTTCCTACACTTCTTGTTATGGCAAGTGAGAACAAGGATTTCGGAGAAAAATACGGAATCTTTGAAATCGGCAGGGTAGTGGACGGAACAAAAGAAGACGGCACCTGCAACGAAAGAAAGCATCTCGGTGTTGTTCTTTACGACAAGAGTGGCGACGAAAAGTCTCTTTATTTCAAGGCTGTTGAAATGATTAACACTATCGTTGACGTCATCAAGAAGAAGAAGGTAAAATACACAAAGATTGCTCCCGAACAGAATTGGCAGCATCCCAAGAATACCGCAGAAATTATGCTTGACGGTGTAAGAATCGGTGTTCTTTGCGCAATGCATCCGTCTAACAGAGCAAAGCTCGATAAGACCGCTGCTGCAGTTTGCATTGAACTTGATATGAATTCATTCAATGAAATTACTGCAACAGGTATTTCTTTCCGTGAACCCAGCACTCAGCAGTCAACCTATTATGATATTTCTCTTGTTCTTTCTGACGGAATCAAATATTCGGATATTTCCGCTTCTTGGGAAAAACTTGGTCTTGCTGAACTTCAGAGCGCAAAGGTTATCGATACCTATGAAAAAGACGGTGTTAAGAGTATGACAGTCCGCCTTATATTTGCTTCCATGGACAGAACTCTTGAAATGGAACAGGTTCAGGGATGGATTGACACGATTCTTTCAAATCTTGCTGAAATCGGCGTAACCCTCGGAGCATAATTCAAAAAATTTAAAATAACTCATTAATTTTTTTGAAAAAGCATTGTTTTATTTTTAAAGGTGTTATATAATAAACGGGTACGGAGGTGACCGCAATGACTGATAAAACAATTAAATTTTCAATCAAGGATGAAAATGAAACCGAGATGAGAAATAATCTTCTGGCGGTTTATGAAGCTTTGAATGAAAAGGGATATAATTCCATCAGCCAGATTGTCGGCTACATTCTTTCAGAGGACCCGACATATATCACAACGCATAATAATGCACGCAGCCTTGTCAGAAGACTTGACAGAGACGAGCTTCTTCAGGCAATGGTAAAGTGTTATCTCGGAATAAAATAATTTGGAGGAAATTTCCCGATGGCAAAGAAACACAGTTTCCTTATGTATAAGGGCAGACCGCTTGTAAGAAACGGTAAGACCTTATATTACGGATATATGAGCGACCCTTATGTTGTTATTATGCAGATAACAAGCACGAGGGATGTTAAGGGCGTTGAGGTTGCTGACAGAGTTGTTGTTCAGCTTGTTAACACAGACCCCAATGTCAGAATGAAAGATAAGATTGTTAAGAAAGCTGAACGCAGAGGTATCTATAACGCAATGGATATCGGTTGCATCTGGCTTGAAAGAGAACTTAAAGATCCTGCATAAAAAATTAACACCGTTCGGTCTGATCCGGACGGTGTTTTAGTTTATTATATAATTTAATTATTCGTATTTTGCTCTTTCGCCACCGATATATTTCGGTCTTGTTTTTGCGGCGCTGAGCTTCGCTTCACCTATTGTGTTGTTTTCAAGTCTGAGGGGAACAGCTACTCTTTTAAGATGCATACCAATGAGTGTTGTTCCGATATCAATACCTGCATCAGCCTTGATTTCTTCAACTGCAACGGGACTTTTCATTGATTTATATGCTGCGGTAGCAAATGAACCGCCTGCTCGGGGATGAGGAACTACGCAAACGATTTCAAGCCCGAGAGCATTCGCTTTCTCTTCTTCTATTATAATCGCTCTGTTAAGATGTTCACAGCACTGTGCGGCAATAAAGATGTTCTTCTCTGAAAAAGCGCTGAAAAGACCATTGTATATTTCTGATGCAATATCAAATGTACCGCTCGTGCCGATTTTTTCACCGATAACTTCACTTGTTGAACATCCGATAACTGCTACGTCACCGCTTTTGAGTGATGCTTTTTCAATTAGCTCGTTTGCAGCAGCTTTAGCCTGATCAAATATTGTCATTACAGTCATCCTTTTGGGGTTATATTTTAAATTTGATTTTATCAATTGCAGTTGTAATAATAACTGATGCTATTACAGCAACAAGACCCTGCATAAGATTCGGAACGATACTTGCAGCAGCAGATAAACCGTAGTGAAGAATAACTGCCTCGTAAGCAAAATATCCACCGACCATAATAAGCTCAGCGATTATAGCTGAAATAATTTTTGAGATGATCGAATATTTTTCGCCAAATGCCTTGAAAATTGCTTTGTAGATGAAATAAAATGCAATCGCCATAATTGCTTTGATAACGAACGTTGCAGGTGCATACTGTGCATATCCTGCGAGAATATCAGCGAGACCTGAACCAAGACCTGCAGCCAATGCACCGTAAAATCCACCAAGTATATAACCTGAAATTATTACAAAGCAGTCGCCGAGATTAACATATCCGCCGGTGGCAGGAATCGGAATCTGAACAACAAACGTTGCTACGCAAATGATTGCAGTAAGTAATGCTGCAAAAACTATTTTTCTGATTTTTTCAATTTTCATTTTATCCCTTCTTTCCTTAAAAGATTATATATCTATTTAAATATATTTTCAAGTGTAGAATTGAATAAATATAAAAAACATTCTATTGAAAAAATGAAGCGTTTATGATATAAATAAATTATATTGTTCAAGGAGGTTACCATGAATATTAAAGCATATCACAAAGATTTAAACAGCCTTCATATCGGATGCGAAAAGCCTCGTGCTTATTTCATCCCTTATCAGAATGAAGAATGTGCACTTGCAGGTTTGAGAAACAAATCTGAATATTACACCGATCTTTGCGGTGAATGGAATTTCAGATATTATAAATCATTTGAAGACCTTGAAGATGATTTTCTCGCTCTCGGCTTCAATGATAAATTAACTGTTCCTATGTGCTGGCAGAACGCTCTCGGCAAAGGATATGATGTTCCTCTTTACAGCAATCTATTCTATGCATTTCCTCTTGATCCTCCGTTTGTTCCGGATGAAAATCCCTGCGGTCTTTATAACCGCAAAATCAACGTTGCAAAGAAAGATGGAAAGAAGTATTTCATAAATTTTGAAGGTGTTGCATCCTGCTTCTATCTGTTTATTAACGGCAAGTTTGCCGCATACAGTCAGGTAAGTCACAACACAAGTGAAATCGATATTACAGATTTAATTATTAACGGTGAAAATGTTGTTGACGTTCTTGTTGTAAAATGGTGTGACGGATCATATCTTGAAGATCAGGATATGTATCGCCTTGCGGGTATTTTCAGAGAGGTTTATATTCTTGAAAGAAATGAAAAATATCTTAAAGATATTTATATCAAACCCGTTGTTTCGCAGGATCTTAAAACAGCAACAGTAATAAGTGAAATCGTTGCAGATTGTGACGTTGAATTCAAGCTTCTTTCACCCGACGGAAACGTTATTCAGCAGGGTAGCGGTGCTGAATTTACTGTTGAGAATCCTATTCTCTGGACAAGTGAAAAGCCCGTGCTTTATACACTTATTCTTAATTGCGGTGGTGAAATTATTCCTTTTAAAGTTGGTTTCAAACGTCTTGAGTTCAGAGGCAACGTTGCTTATATCAACAATCAGCCCGTTAAACTTTTCGGTGTTAACCGTCACGATTCCAACCCGGATACAGGTTTCTATTGCGATTATGATCTTATGCTCAAGGATGTTAAAATCATCAAGCAGGGTAACTGCAATTGCGTAAGAACTTCTCATTATCCCAATGATCCCAGATTCCTCGAGTTGTGTGATGAATACGGTCTTATGGTTGTAGATGAAGCTGATATCGAAACTCACGGTATGGGCTTTGAATACCGTGATACCTGGGATTGGTTCCGTTGGTCAAAACTTTCAACCGATGATGAGTGGGAAGCTGCATACGTTGACAGAGCAGAGCGTCTTTTTGAAAGAGATAAGAATCACGCTTGCGTTATTATGTGGTCACTCGGCAACGAATCAGGCTGCGGTAAGAATCACAGAGCAATGCGTAATTATATCAAGAGCCGTTGTCCCGAAGCTATTGTTCATTATGAGAATGCTCATCTTGAATTCAAGGCTGTTCCTGTTGGTGAAAATTTCAGCGATATTTCTGACGTTGAGAGCCGTATGTATGCAGAGCTTGATTATACTGAAAAGTATGCAACAAACGTAAGCTCAAAGAAACCTTTCTATTTCTGTGAATTCTGCTGCTCGATGTCAACCGGTAATATTCACGCTCACTGTGACCTTTTCAGAAAATATCCTGCTATTTGGGGCGGTTGCTTCTGGGAACTTACCGATCACGCAGTCAGAACAGAGAATGGCTTCCGTTACGGTGGTGATTTTGGTGATTATCCTCATAACAGTGTTTGCTGCATTGACGGTGTATTATTCCCTGACAGAACCTTCAGACCTGGTTTCTTCGATATGAAGAGGGGATATCAGGAATTTGAAGCTGACTATGCTAACGGTGAAATTTCTGTATTCAACCGCAGATATTTTGAATCACTCAATGATATGTATATCCTCTGGAAACTTGAAGTTAACGGCAAGGCTGTTCTTGAAGGCAGAATTGATGATACCGAAATCGCACCGCAGAGCACAAAGGTTTATAAGCTCTTTGACAGCGTTGATGATAACGAGCATTGCTATCTAACTCTCACATTCCACTATAAAGAGGCAAATGCTTTTGCTGATGCTGATTACGAAACCGGTTTTGAGCAGTTTGATTTATCTGCCGAAATTGAGGCTGGTGCACATTCAACTAACGCTCCTGCATATACAGAAACATCAAGATATATCAATATTTCAGCAGGCAATACCGAGTATGTATTTGATAAGCCTTACGGCAGAATTATATCCGCGAAGGTTGATGGAGAAGAGATTCTTGCCGAGCCTGTTGGCGTTGAAACATGGGCTGCGCACGGATATAATCAGCTTGGTACCGCCGATGACAGACGAAGTGCAGAAATACATAACGCAATTCAGAAAACATATTCAACAGATGTTAAGGCTGATGAATCAAAACTTTCAGTAAAATGCAAGATTTCTCTTGGCGGTCCTGCAGTCGTTCCTATTATTAACGGTACTCTTACCTATAATTTCTATTCTGACGGTAAGGCTGAAATTGCATTCAACGGTGAATTCCGTCAGCTTCTTAAAGAAATGGAAATGCGACTGCCCAGATTCGGCTTCAGATTTGCTTTTAAAAACGGTTTCGAAGATATGACATATTTCGGCAAGGGTCCGATTGAAACATATTGTGACCGCCACAGAGGTGCAAGGTTCGGTATGTTTGAAACAACTGTTAATGATAACTTTGTTCATTATATCAGACCGATTGAAAACGGATCTCATTTTGAAACTTCTTACGGTAAAGTTTCTAACGGAAAGAATGTTGTTGAGTTTGCTCCCGTTAATCCCGAATCATTCTGCTTCAATGCAACTCATTTTACTCCCAAGATGCTTGAAACAGCAAAACACGATGATGAACTTGTAGCGGGTGATACCACATACGTTTATCTTGATTATAAAATTGATTCAAGAAGCGGCAGGGGAATTTATGAAACCCTTGAGCCTGAACGTAAATGGGATTTTGAGCCTTTCAGCTTCGCTGTTGAGTTTAAAATTAAATAATTCTTAAATGAGTTGAGCCTCGGTAAAACCGAGGCTCTTTTTTTAAAAAAAGAACCCGATGCAATAGATCGGGTTCAAGATGATTATTAATATGAATTATTCAGCTGATGCTTCTTCAGTGGTAACTTCTTCTGTT
>JAGBUT010000086.1 GCA_017630695.1 Clostridia bacterium | reverse complement strand
TAAAATATTTCATTTAATATAATCATTATTCATATTTGTCAAGCCAGATAACGGTATAATTCAACGATATCTAAATAAATTATTTTTCATATTACTCTTGACAAAAAATACAAAAAATGTTAAACTATCCGCAAGTTAGTCTTGACTAACTTATTTTTACAACCGGTAGTTAGTTATGACTAACTACTTTTTGAGAGGTGATTTTATGGCAACACTTAAAGACGTTAAAATCGGTAAGACCGCAAAGGTAATCAGGCTCCACGGCGTTGGCCCTCTTAAAAGAAGAATTCTTGATATGGGTATCACAAAAGGAGTTGAGATTTTTATTCGCAAAGTTGCTCCCCTTGGTGACCCCATTGAAGTTACCGTAAGAGGTTATGAGCTTTCGCTAAGAAAAGCTGATGCCGAAATGATTGAGGTCGAACTGTTATAATTTTTATAGAATTTATGAGGTTATAAAATGGATTTACACATTGCACTTGCCGGCAATCCTAACTGCGGCAAAACATTGCTCTTCAACGTTTTGACCGGCTCGAACCAATACGTTGGCAACTGGCCCGGTGTTACTGTTGAGAAGAAAGAAGGCAGACTCAAAGGTGAATCTGACGTTATTATTCAGGACTTACCCGGAGTTTACTCCCTCTCACCTTATACTCCCGAAGAGGTTGTAACAAGAAAATATCTTGTTGACGAACATCCCGATGCTATTCTGAACATCATCGACGGCACTAATATCGAGAGAAATCTCTACCTTACAACTCAACTTATTGAGCTAGGCCATCCCGTTGTTGTTGCAGTTAATATGATGGATCTTGTCCGAAAGAACGGTGACGTTATCGACGTTGCAAAACTTGGCGAGATGCTTCGATGCGAGGTTGTTGAAATCAGCGCACTCAAAGGTGAAGGTTGTTTTGACGCTGCTAAAAAAGCTGTCGAAAGAGCACGTAACCATTTGCACGGGGATACACCTCACGTTTTCAACGGAAGTGTTGAACACGCACTTGCTCATATCGAAGAATCTATCGAAGGCAAAGTTCGTGAAAACTATCTGCGCTGGTACGCTATTAAAATCTTTGAAAGAGACGAAATGGTACTCAACGAACTCAAGCTTGATGAAAAATTGCTTGAACATATTGAGCTTCATATCAAGGATTGCGAAGCTGAACTTGACGATGATGCCGAAAGCATTGTTGCAGACCAGAGATATACATATATTGAAAGAGTTGTCGGAAGATCTGTTAAGAGAAAAAGATCGAAATATGCCATGTCTTTATCCGATAAAATCGACAGCATAGTAACAAACAGATTTCTTGCTCTTCCGATTTTTGCAGGAGTTATGTTTCTGATGTACTCGATTGCAATGGGAAGTTTTCCTTTTTCAATCGGCACAATAGGAACAGATTTTGCAAATGACATTATTTTCGGTCAATGGATACCCTCATTGTTTGACAGTATCCTCACCTCTCTCGGAGTAAGTGATTGGTTATATGATCTGATTATAAATGGCATTCTCGCCGGTGTCGGTGCTGTGCTCGGATTCGTTCCGCAGATTCTTGTGCTTTGCTTCTTACTTGCAATCCTTGAGGATGTCGGATATATGTCTCGAGTTGCGTTTATTATGGACAAAATTCTTCGCAAATTCGGTCTTTCAGGCAAAAGCATTATTCCAATGATTGTTGCAACAGGTTGCACTGTTCCCGGTATTCTTTCATCAAGAACAATCGAGCAGGAAAGCGACAGAAAAATCACAATTATGACAACAGGATTCATTCCTTGCGGTGCAAAGATGCCGATTATCGGTCTTTTTGCAGGTGCTGTTTTCGGAAATTCCCCTCTTGTTGCTGTTTCCGCATTCATAATCGGTGTTCTTGCCGTAGTCATCTCAGGCGTTATTCTGAAGAAATTCAAGGCACTTTCAGGCAAACCTGCTCCGTTTGTTATGGAGCTCCCCACATACCATCTTCCTTCAGCAAGAAACGTTTTGCGTTCAACCGCTGAAAGAGGTTGGGATTTCGTTAAACGAGCATTTACTATAATTCTCCTCAGCTCCATCGTGCTCTGGTTCCTGCAGAGCTTCGGATTCACAAACGGAAGTTTCGGACGAGTTGACGATAACAACATCTCCCTTCTTGCAGGAATCGGCAAAGCTTTTGCATGGATTTTTTATCCTCTCGGATGGTCAGGTGATATGGCTTGGAAAGCAACGGTTGCAACCGTTACAGGTCTTATAGCTAAAGAAGAAGTTGTTATGACCTTTGGCACTCTTTATAATTTCGGCGGTGAGCTCAGCGAATCAGGTAACGAAATATGGTCTTATATTGCTCGCGATTTCGGACCCGTCAGAGCATACAGTTTTATGATATTCAATCTTCTTTGTGCCCCCTGTTTCGCCGCAATGGGCGCTATCAAAAAAGAGATGGGCAGCACAAAATGGGCAATCGCTTCAATCGGTTATATGACAGCGTTCTCTTACGTTATTTCGACAATCACATACCGCATCATAGGTCTTATTTCAGGAGAAGCTGTTTTTGACGTTTTCACTGTTATTGCTTTTATACTTCTCATCGGCCTTTTATATATGATTTTCAGAAAAGGCTATAAGAACGACTCACCTGATTCATCAGTAAGCAGAAAAAAATAAGGAGAAGGAATATGGGCGATATTATAGTCATTTCGGTGCTTGTTATTATTATCGGACTGATAATAATCAGCGGCATCAAGAATCGAAAAAAAGGCGGATGCGCAGGTTGCTCAAAATGCAACCAAAACAATTCCTCATATTGCAACGGATGCTGCCATCAACAGAATAATACATAAATCAAAAACCCGACAGTTTTTATGCTGTCGGGTTATTTTTTACATCCATTCAGTTTTATCTCCGTCAAGAGAAATCAAATGCGAAATATCGTTAATAAAGGCCGCTTTATTTGCTTTATCTTTACGGAAATTAATTTTAGTAACGCTTGTATTATAAACGCAGAATTTAACGTCACTATCCGAAATGCCAAGAGCTTCTCTGATTAAATACTGTAAAATTTCACCATGAGCAACTACAGCAACAGCACAATCAGTATGCATTTTGAGAATATGATTTATAAACTTTTTTGCTCTCTGTTTACAAAGCTCATCTGATTCATAGGAAAGAGAGAATCCTTTCATACTGATGCAAACGTCTTTTTCAACCAAATCAGTATCAAAAACAAATTCGGCAGAACAATTTTCAGAAACGGGAAGCGCAGTTGAAATTGCTCTTTCAAGAGGACTGGTATAAACCTTTTCAATCTTAATCCCCTTAAATCGCTCTGCAAGACGCGACGCTTGCATTAACCCGTGAAGAGTAAGCGGAGGATTCATAACGTCAAACGATTCATCAGTTTCGATATTACCCATACTTTCTGCGTGACGAATCAGATATAACTGAAGAAAAACATCATCATTTCTCATATTACACCTCAGAAATCATACACAATAAAGATTCATATCCCAACAAGGTATATAAGGATGCCGACGGATATGGAATTTATAATCGGAATTGATAGAATGTATCAATAACGGAACCTCAAATAAATCAGTAAACTTATGATAAAGAGCAACGTTGAGTTTCGGTTTCTTTGATATCAGAGTATCCTTTGAACCGAGAATAGCATCTTTCTCTGCACCTTCAACGTCCATTTTGATATAAGTTACTTCCCTACTGTTACAAATTTCATCAACCGTAACTGTTTGAGTTTCGATTCCCCTGCTGTCAATTGACGACTGTCTGCCTGAAGCGGAATTGAACTTCACTGTACCATCAAAAGAATATACCACTTTTCTGTGTAATGAAATATTCAGCATTCCTTCAACGTGTGATTCAAGTTTGCGGAATGTTTTTATATCGGGTTCAACGGCGATGATGCTTGAATAACTGCCGTTTGTATAATGCAGCAATTCATCAATCGTATCACCCTTATACGCACCAAGGTCAACGTAATGTTCGGAACACGAAAGCTTCAGAACGTTTTCGAAAACTTCATCTTTATCGGTTGTAACAGACATAAGCACACGCAAATCCCCACCGAGCATAAATTCAAGACAGCCTTCAAATATCTTTTGAGATTCGGCATCAAACAAAGTATATGCTTTTTCAATTTCTGTTTTATATTTTTCAATAAATTCAGTATTAATTATTTCATAACCGATAACAGGTACGCAAGGAACAATCACTTCATATTTTTCATAAAGAGATAAAATATGATTCATAACATCCGGAATGCACGAAGCAAACGAAACTGCGATAATAAAATCGCCCTCAAATTCAGAAAGCTTTTTCACGGTAAAGCCTCTGAATTGCTGACCTCTGACAAAATTATCACTTGCTGTAACACCGAGAATCGGAATGTCAAGACGCAAAAGTTCATCGATAACCTTATCCGCACCGTTTCCCATTCCGTAAATCAAAACGGGTTTACCGCTTTTATTTATTTTATCCCATGATGTTTCGGGATAACGAAGCATAATTTCACCTCTTCACAAAAACCGTCTGCCGTTGGACGGCAAACGGTCAGGTTTCATTTAAATATCGTCGTCTGAATACGTTCTGATAACTCTGGGCATAAATGTGCAGATGATTTCATAATTGAACGTGCCTGCAAGTTCACCAAGTTCTTCTGCGGAAAGAACCTCATCATCATTTCTGCCCATTATAACAACAAAGTCACCAACCTCAACGTTATCAATGCCGGTGATATCGACCATAATCTGATCCATACACACTCTACCCACAACGGGAGCGCGTTTACCCCTGACAAGAACAACCCCCTTGTTTGAGAATGCACGCAGATAACCGTCGGCATAGCCGATACAAACTGTGGCAATTCTTCTTTTTGAAGGCGAAACGTAGGTATGACCGTAGCCGATGGGAGTCCCCTCTTCCACATCCTTGATATGGATAATATGACTGACAATTTCCATCGCAGGCTGAAGATTCAGACCTTCTTTATTAACCTCATTTGAAGGGAAAAGGCCGTAAATCGATATACCGAGACGAACCATATCATAATGGCAATCAAGGTCGATTGCAGCCGCACTGTTGCAAAAATGTTTGATAGGAATATTTACGTTTCTGTCGTCTAACAATGTAAGAAATGCGTCAAAACGATTTTTCTGATTAATTGCCGATGATTTATTTTCGCAATCCGCACAAGCAAAATGGCTGAATATTCCTTCGATATATATGTTATCAAGCTCACTGATTTTTTTAATTATATCAGCGCTTTCATCATTATCCTTGAAACCGACTCTGCCCATGCCGGTATCAACAGCAATATGAATCTTTGCAGTTTTATCGAGTTTTGTTGCAGTTGAAGAAATCTTATGCGCATCAGCAAGAGAGTATACCGTTGCGGTAAGATCAAGAGTAATCAATTCTTCATATTGATAAGGACTTGTGTATGAAAGAATCAGAATCGGAGTTTTGATGCCGCCTTCTCTGAGCTCAACAGCTTCAGCTATATCAGCAACTGCAAGATAATCCGCCCTGTTTTCAAGCGTTTTGGCAACCTCAAGCGAGCCGTGTCCGTAAGCATCAGCTTTGACTACAGCCATAGTTTTTGTCTCGGGAGAAAGACGCTTTTTCAGTTCATCGAAATTATTTCTGATACAAGCAAGATTAATCCTCGCATAACTTCGATAATAATGCAGTTTATCAATATTTTTGTTCATTGCAAACCAACCTTATAATAATTTATACTCATCGGACAAGCACTGAAATTCCGTTATAAATATTCAATGCAACAAGAGAAATCATAACCGCAACAAATATCTTTCTGATAATTTTATCATCTGTTTTACGGTTTAAAGATGAACCGATAATTCCACCGATAACTGCGGCAGGAAGAATAAAAATCAAAGTTTTACATTGATGTGCATACGGCTCAAAACCTGCCGTTGCAAAAATGGTAATCAGCTTTGAAAGTTGTGAAAAGAATATAATCGCAACGGAATAAACCGCTGATTCCTTAACACTCATTGAGAAAAAGAGAGTAAGCACGGCAACGTTAATCGGACCGCCGCCGATACCGAGAAATGAAGCAAAAAAGCCAAGCACAAGACCGACAACCATAATTGACGCTTTGTTTTTTATATGGAATGAGAAACTGCACTTGCCGACATATACACTGACAGCCGCCAACAATACAGCGAGAGTGAAAGCCTGAACACAGCGGATAATCTGCTGCTCAACGTATCCACCGATAAAATCCATCACAGCAGAGCCGAGATATCCACCTATTATCGACCCAGCTGCAATAAACAATATGATTCCGATATCATATTTTTGCTTTTTCTTCAAATATTTACCCGTTGAAACAACCGACATTGTAAATACAGCCATTGCAGAAAGAAAATCAACCTGCATACGAGGCTCTTTACCGATAAAATCAAGAACGGGTTTGATTATTACACCGCCGCCAAGACCGACAAACGCACCGAGTGACGTTGCCGCAAGAATAACAGCGGAATAAATTGCTTCAAGCATAAGAATATCTCCGATAATCAGCAATCCTTGCCGAATTTATAAATGCTCTGTGATTCAATATCAAAGCTGGGAATGATAACAGGAGGCAGACCGGCATTAACTGTCAGCGATGATATCATAGTTCTTGCATAAGGAAAAATTTCTTTAAATGTTTCAACGTGAAGAACTTCTTTTTTAACGTCAGGTTTATAACCGAAAATTCCACACATAACCGCTTTGATATAAAATTTATCTTTATTATTTTTGTCGAAAACCTCAACAATAAATTCGCCCATACAAAGGTTATCGGGATTGTATTTCACGTTATATGTATACTTGTTTTCGAATTCAATTCGCGTTCCGTTTGCGTGTTTATTAACACACTTTATTTCAGTTGCACGAAAGCTCTTGAATGAAACGTT
>JAGBUT010000085.1 GCA_017630695.1 Clostridia bacterium | reverse complement strand
AAAGCCGTTTCCTCCTTAAACCGCGAGGATATTATTATCCAGACCAAATGCGGTATCCGTCAGGGCAGATTCGATTTCTCATACGAACATATCACAGAATCCGTCAACGGCAGCCTTAAAAGGCTCGGAACGGATTATATCGACGTTCTTCTCCTTCACCGCCCCGACGCTCTGTGTGAGCCCGAAGAGGTTGCAAGAGCCTTTGATGAACTGAAAGCTTCGGGCAAGGTTCGTCATTTCGGTGTTTCAAATCAGAATCCTTATCAAATTCAGCTTCTTCAGGCAAGTCTCGATATGCCCCTTTGCGTAAATCAGCTTCAGTTTTCGGTGATGCACGCTCCGATGATTCAGGCAGGCATAAACGTGAATATGTATAACGATTCCGCAGTTAACCGTGACGGCGGTGTGCTTGATTTCTGCCGCCTTAACAAAATCACGATTCAGCCCTGGTCACCTATGCAATACGGCTTCTTTGAAGGCTGCTTCGTTGATAACGAAAAATTCCCCGAGCTGAACAAGAAGCTCGAGGAAATCGGTGAAAAATACGGTGTTTCAAAAACTGCCGTTTCGTTTGCGTGGATTCTTCGCCACCCTGCAAAGATGCAGCCGATTACCGGCACAACGAATCTCACGAGGCTCACCGATTGCATCAAGGCAAGTGAAATCACGCTCACCCGTGAAGAATGGTACAAAATCTACAGAGCTGCAGGAAATATTTTACCGTAACAAAAATTAAAGCCGTCCGATATGGTCGGCTTTTTTCTTTTTATTCAATTGATTTTTCGGCATTCTCTTTCTGCTGCTGTGCGTAAAGCTTCCTTGCTTCAAAGAAAGCGAAAACAACGCAGATGAGCGAATAAACCGAATAAATAAGATAGGTTGAGGTATCGGGCGAATCCTTGAGCATGGTAATATAAAGAACCGTTCCGAGTGTGCAGTTGATTATCATCAGGGTCGTATATTCAACAAAGGCAAACATCGTCAGGAAATAAATCGCAATGCCCAGCAGAGTTGTGATGCTGTCGAGCAAAACGTATTCCGAGCCGAGAAGCGGAAGCACAACAACCATTCCAACCGTCAGCACGGCAATGCCTGCAAAAAGCAGAATTCTTTGTTTATTCGTCATTCTGCGAAGCTCGGTTGAATTACCACGCTTGTTTTTATTCCAGCGGATAAAGGTGATGAGCTGAATCGGGCAAGAGAAAAGCAGAGCCGAGAAAGCTGCACCGTAAAGCTTATAATAGATATAAACCACGCCGTAGAGAATCGAATTCACACCGCCCAGAAGAAGAGCAAAACGGTTGACCTTCGTCTGAAGCGTCGATATGACGAGTGAAACGTAAAGCGGAAGAATACGCAGGAAACTCTGGTCAAAAACAATACCCGCAACGGTTATCGAGATACCCGTTACCGCCATCATAACGTATACTGCAATATCCTTTTTGGATAATTTTTCTTTCGGCATCCCTCTGCCCCCTTTTTATAAAATTAACCTGCACCATTATAACCTCATATCAACCAAATTACAAGCATAAATTTTCATTTGAACGTAACAAATCAAAAACCGCCTTATCGCAATGATAAAGCGGTCTTTTTTATTTAATATTCGATTGTGTAATCCTTTGTAAAGGTGATGCCTGCCTGCACCTCGTGAGTGCCGAAAAGGTTAACAATCATATGCATAACGAGAGGAGTTGAATAAACTGCGTGAATTACTCTGCCTGATGCCTTGTCAACCGTAACGGTAACTGTGCAGTTATAATAGCTGGTTGACATTTCCTTGAGCATTGAGGGAGCCTTATCAGCGATTTCGTGTGTTTCGATAACGTCGCATACAGCACCTACACCCTTGCCTGCGGTGGGATTCTTCTCATCCTTGAGCTTGATGTAGATTTCATATGTATCGCCCTTATCGGTGCACTTTGCTTCCTTTACCGCATCAGCGGTAAGCTTGCTTACATAGTTCTGATCGGGAACGATATACTCTGCAACAATCTCTTCTCTTGTTGCGTAAACGATGGGGTCAGTATCATCCTTCATAAAGGTTGACATCATTGTGTCTGCCGTTGACATAAGAATATCGGGAACGATGAGTTTGCTTGAATCGTTATATCTCTTCTCAAAATTCTTTGTAACCTTTGTTGCCTCGGTCTTGATTCTGTTAGCCGACTGATTGAAAAGAGCAACGATTTCTTCAACTTTTTCGGGAAGAACGAACGCAGCTTCCGTCACAATTTCTTCTGTGGCAGGCTCTCCGTCGGGCTGTGAAGCAGTTTCGCCCGATGCACCCTGATTGTTATCGTCTGCAACGGATGAAGTTGCCTGTGAGTCAGCTGTTGTTGTTTCGGGAGCATCTGCGTTACCGCAAGCAGTTGTGAAAAGCATTGCAAAAACAAGTAAAACGGAAACTATAACTGAAAAATAAGTGCGTTTGTTATTAAACATTTTTATTCCTCCGAATTATTTCTTCGCCTTTTTAACCTTGTTAAGCATTGCGTTGATTTCAAGAATCTGTTCCTTGGTGAACTTGTTGCCCATCATCGAAATTGCTCTCTTGATGGTGAATCCTTTGACCATACCGTAAAGGCTCTTGAGCATATCCTTGCTTACCTTGATTCCTGACATATCAAATCCTGCAACCTTGTTGCCGTCCTTGCTCTGCGACATAGCCTTCTTGATTTTGAGCAAGATTTTAACGAGTGTAATCTTACCGCTGAAGGTTGAGAAAATATCACCGATTGTATCGTTGATTGAGAGTCTGCCCTCGGGCATTGTGATATCAAACCAGTTGATAACAGCGCCCTCTTCTTTCATAATATAAGCTTCGTTGGGTGTGTCAACCTTGCGGATATTTGCGGTATCCTCGAGGTCGCCTGCTTTTGCAACGAGGGTTGTTTCGCCTTCGTTCTTAACGTCGAAATAGAAGAACGGGAATTCGCCCTTCTTCTGTTTACCAACGCTTACACCGTTTGCAAAAAGTTCAACCTCATCGCAGTTTGAATAAACGGTAACCTTTGTTACGTCCTCAACTCTGTCGATATATTTCTTGCTGCAAAGGTGAACCATCGGTTCGGGATTGAGCCATGCTTTATAAGCATAGAAGGAATCCTTCTTATACTTTCTGTCAAAGGTAACGAGACCCTTGTGGTTCATACCGTTTTCTCCGCCCTCTGCACGAGCGTCAGCGGCAAAGTCAAACATATTCCAAACGTGAGTTGCCCAGAGATAGGGTCTTGCGGCAATCTGCTTGATAAGTTCTTCGTGATAGAATGACTGGTATTCCTCTGTGTAGTCGCCCTGAACGGGTGTTGAGGTGTGCCAATCGAGAGCTTCACAGCCGTATTCGCTGATACCGATTGCCTTGTTGGGATATTTCTTATGGAAATCATCAAACCAAGGGCCGTTCATATCGGTTGTACCGCCGTACCAGCCGAAGTAATGGTTATATGAAAGAATATCGCTGATATGAACGTATTCGGAATCGATTGAGCACATTGTAACAGATGCGATTGTGGTAAGACGGGTCTTATCCATTTCGTGGCAAAGGTCGTTGAGCACCTTGTGGTTGCGGATAAGGTCGGGATCGTTTGCACCTGCGATGGTGATTTCGTTTGAAAGACCCCATACAACGATTGAGGGGTGGTTGTAATTCTGAACGATGAGTTCCTTCATCTGCGAAACGGTGTTATCAAATCCGTTGGGCATATGTCTTGAAATATAAGGAATTTCAGCCCAGAGAACAAGACCTGCTTCGTCGCAAAGGTCATAGAATACCTGTGAATGCTGATAGTGAGCAAGGCGGATTGTTGTTGCACCGACCTCAAGAATAAGGTCGATATCTTCCTTGTGATGCTCGGGAAGAAGAGCGTTGCCGACTTCGGGTCTGTCCTGATGTCTTGAAACACCTCTGAGAGGATATTCCTTGCCGTTGAGGAAGAAGCCCTTTTCGGGGTCAACGCTGAAAGTACGGCAACCGAAGCGGGTTGAAATCTCATCAATTTCTTCACCGTTGCAGATAAGAGTTGCTTTTGCTGTGTAGAGATAAGGGTCTTTGATACCGTTCCAGAGATGAACGTTTTTGATTTCGATTTTAACCTCGTCATCTTCATCGCCCGTTGCGGCTGCGATAACCTCACCGTCAGCAATAATCTCATATTTTACCTTGCAGTCATCGTCATCCTTGATAAAGGTTTTGATTGTAACAAGAGCATCGTCGCCCTTGATTTCGGGAGTTACCATAATCGAGGGTGAGCCGTAGTAATCAAGGTCAAAGTGATTTTCGGGCACACCGATGAGTGTAACGTCTCTGTAAATACCGCCGTAGAATGTGAAGTCGGCATTCTGGGGATAAACTCTGTCATTGGGAGTGTTATCAACCGCAACCGCAAGAATATTTTCATCTTTAATGCCTTCAAGCTTCACTCTGAAGGTTGAATAACCGCCGTGATGCTCGGCGAGTTTTT
>JAGBUT010000084.1 GCA_017630695.1 Clostridia bacterium | reverse complement strand
GTTCTTCGCCGAGATAATCTGCTTGATTGAATCGGCAGGAATCTTCCCTCTCGAAATATCGATGAGCGTACCCGTCATAATACGCACCATATTATAAAGGAAGCCGTCCGCCTCAACTCTGAAAATCACCATATCGCCTTCACGCTCAACGGTTGCGTTCATTACGGTGCGAACCGTATCCTCAACGCTGCTGCCTGCCGCACAGAAGGATGCAAAATCATAAGTGCCGATGAAATCAGCCGCCTGACGGGCAAGGAACTCTTCGTCAAGCCTATGCTTATAATGCAAAGAATAATCGTAAAGGAAAGGATTCTTATTGGGTGAATTCCATATTTTATAAATATATTCTTTTGACTTGCAATCATACCTTGCGTGGAAGTCGTAATCAACCTCCTTGCAATCGAGAGCCGCAATATCACGGGGCATAATCGCATTCAGAGCACCGACAAGCTTTTCGCAGGATATCGGATTTTCCGTTCTGATGTTGCAACAATACATATTTGCGTGAACGCCTGCGTCGGTGCGTGAGCAACCGACAACGTTATCTCTGCTTGAGCAGATATGTTCAAACGCATCCTGCAGAGTCTGCTGAACGGTTATTGCGTTATCCTGCACCTGCCAACCGTGGTAGGCAGTGCCGTCAAATGAAATTGTCAAAAGCAAATTTCTCATAGATATTAACCTTCTTAAATTACTGCTGTGAAGAAATGGTTGAGCACGATGATACCTGCGGTAATTGCAATGCAGGCAAAAAGAGCAAAGAAATCGAGAAGCGAAAGCTTCATCTGTTTCATTCTCGTTCTGCCCTCGCCGCCCGTATAGCAGCGGCAGGTCATAGCAAAAGCAAGTTCATACGCTCTTCTGAAAGACGATACCATAAGCGGTACGAAAATCGGCACGAGAGCCTTTGCTCTCTCGATGAGACCGCCCGTTTCGAGGTCTGCACCTCTCGCCTTCTGCGCATTCATAATTCTGTCGATTTCCTCAATCAGAGTGGGAATGAATCGCAGCGCAAGAGTCATCATCATCGCAAGGGTATGCACCTTGATTTTGAAAACCTTAAGCGGTGAAAGTACTCTTTCAAGCGCATCGGTAAGCATCGTCGGGGTTGTGGTATAGGTCAGAAGTGAGCTGATAAGCACAAGAGAAATAATTCTGACCATAGTGAAAATGGCGGTGAATACGCCCTTTTCAGTTATTTTGATAAACTTCCATTCAAACCACGTTGCGCCGCCCTGCGTATAGAAAACGTTCAGGATTGCGGTGAAAATCAGAATAATCACAATGGGTTTGAGGCTCTTTAAAATCATCTTTGCAGGAACTTTTGAAAGTGCCGATGCAACAACAGCCGTAACGGCAATCACACCGAGTGAGAAAAAGTTTTTGCAAAGAAAAATAACGATAATTATCGCAAAGGTGAGAATCAGTTTCATCCTCGGGTCAACCTTATGGAGAAGCGATTTGCCGGGATAATACTGACCGATTGTAATATCTCTTATCATTCTGCGCACCTCCCTTTGGAAAGTGAGCGAATAATTTCCGCACCCTGATCAACGGTATAAACGTTTGCAGGCACGTCAAATCCCTTTGCACGGAGCTTTGCAAAAATCTCGGTGATTTCGGGTACGTTGAGACCCATTGCACGAAGCTCCTCGCCTCTTGAATAAACCTCGTCAACCGTACCCTGCATAGCGATAGAGGAATCATTGACGACAACAACTCTGTCAGCCATACTTGCGATATCCTCCATACTGTGGGAAACAACGATAACAGTTGAGCCGGTCTGCTTTCTGTAATCGGCAATAAGCTTTATGAGGTCTTTTCTGCCCTTGGGGTCAAGACCTGCGGCAGGCTCATCGAAGATAAGAATTTCAGGCTCCATTGACATAACGCCTGCAATGGCAACTCTTCTCTTTTCGCCGCCCGAAAGGTCGAAGGGAGACTGATTGAGGTGCTCTCTTTTGACTCCTACGAAATCTGCGGCTCTGATAACTCGCTCTTTGATTTCGGCATCGGAGAGCTTCATATTCTTCGGACCGAAGGCAATATCTTTATAAACAGTTTCCTCGAAAAGCTGATATTCGGGATACTGGAAGCAAAGACCAACCTTGAATCTCGTGTTGCGCAGGGTTTCTTTATCCTTGTGGATATCCACTCCGTCAACAAGCACCTTACCGCTGTCAGGCTTCAACAGACCGTTGAAATGCGAGATAAGCGTGCTTTTGCCCGAGCCTGTGTGACCGATAATGCCGACAAGCTCACCTTTATTTATTCTGAGGTTGACGTCACTGATTGCGGCAACCTGATGCGGTGTGCCTTTTGAATAATAGTGAGTCAGCCCGATTGTTTCAATTGCGTAGTTCATCGGGCACCTCCGAGTTTTTCCGTAATCATTTCAACGCATTCGTCAACGTTGAGAACGCCTTCACCGTAGCCGAGGATATGGCAAAGCTCCGTTGACTGCGGCACGTCGAGACCGTGTGAGCGAAGCTCCTCAACCCTTGAGAATATTTCTCTCGGTTTGCCCTGCATAACGACTCTGCCGCTGTCCATAACGACAACTCTGTCCGCCTTGACGGCTTCATCCATAAAATGAGTGATGAGCACAACGGTGATGCCCATTTCCTTATTCATTCTGTGAACGGTCTGCATAACCTCTTCTCTGCCCACGGGGTCAAGCATTGCTGTGGGTTCGTCGAGCACGATACATTCGGTCTGCATTGCAAGAACACCTGCAATCGCAACTCTCTGCTTCTGACCGCCCGAAAGCTTATGCGGTTCACGGTGACGGTATTTATACATATTGACCGCTTCAAGAGCTTCATCGACTCTGCGGCGGATTTCCGAAGGCTCGACACCGAGATTTTCGGGGCCGAAAGCAACGTCATCCTCAACTATCGTTGCAACAATCTGGTTATCGGGATTCTGAAAGACCATACCGACGATTCTTCTGACCTCATCGGCTTTTTCATCGTCATCCGCAACGATACCCTTGACTCTGACAACACCCGAATTCGGCTCATAGATAGCGTTGCAGAGCTTTGCAAGAGTGCTTTTACCCGAGCCGTTATGACCGAGAACGGCAACGAATTCACCCTTTTCAACGCTGAAATCAACGTTAGAGAGAGCAGGAATCGGTGCCTTATTGCCTTCTTCGTCATCGGCATCGTAAAACATTGTTACGTTTTCAAATTCGATTATTTTTTCGTCCATTTTAAATCCTCTTATCGGATTGAATTATTTTACACCGTTGCCCTTCCAGATTGCACTTGCGCCGCAGGGAAGGACTCTGCCGGGCTTTGACGAAACGGGGATTCCGATTTC
>JAGBUT010000083.1 GCA_017630695.1 Clostridia bacterium | reverse complement strand
GAAAAACCGAAAAGACCTTTCATTGCGGCTGTAACTCCGAGCGTGACGGCGGTTGTGAGGGTAACACCCGTACACATTCCGTCAACACCGTCTGTAAATCTGACCGCATTGATTGCGGCATAAATAATTGCGATACCGAAAACCCAATAGAAAACACCCATATGAACCATTCCGACAAACGGAATAAACATATAAGGCAATCCGCCCATACTGATGCTCAGGCTCATCATATAAACGAGAGCAACAATAAGCTGTGCAACGCTTTTCTGTGTGACGGTCAGACCGAGATTCCGACGCATAGCGCCCTTGATATAGTCATCTGCAAAACCGATCAAGCCGAAACAAAGCGTGGCAAACAGACCGTTCCACAGTTTGGTATATTGCTCCGTGGCGTCCATACTGCCTGAGGAAGCAACGTCGCCACCCATAAGCTTATCGGTAACAACCGTGACTGTAACTGCGGCACATAAACCCAGAGCAATCATCAGACCGCCCATAGTGGGTACTTCCTGCTTTGTTCTTTTGCGGTTTGCTGAAACGTTGCCGAATTGCAGTTTCTGCAACCACGGCACAAGAGGCAAACCGCTGAGAGCCGTTATAATAAGTCCGATTGTACCGGCCATAATCACAGCGGCGGAAATTTTCATCTGACAAATCAACCCTTTCGGATTATCGCATTCAAATCACTGTTCAAGCTTTGAATAAACGGAGTAAATAACGTCCTCAAGCTTCATACCTCGACTTGCCTTGAAGAGAATTGCGTCCCCTTCCTCAAGCATTGCCGAAAGCTCATCTGAAAGCTCCTGTTTATCCGAAAAGCTCTTGACCGTTGCCACACCGCCCGTTGCCGCCTTTGCAGTTTCAAGAGAACGGCTGCCGTAGGTGTAAAGCACGTCGATTTTATTTTCTG
The DNA here is from genome assembly GCA_017630695.1 of Clostridia bacterium. Lineage (GTDB taxonomy): Bacteria > Bacillota > Clostridia > Oscillospirales > Acutalibacteraceae > CAG-177. The sequence goes on along the minus strand of JAGBUT010000083.1, from coordinate 2,187 downwards.
CCGCTTTTTTACCGACGGATGCGTGAGCCTGTTCACTGTAAGAGCCGAGCTCAAGCATATCACCGATAACGGCAATTTTTCTTTTTGCACCCATTCCGCCAAGCACGGCAAGAGCCGCCGCCTGCGAATCGGGACTTGCGTTATAGCAATCTTCAATGAAGGTTATACCGCATTTTTTAACGATTCTCTGTCGCATACCTGCAGGAACGTATTTTTTGAGTGCCTCAAAAGCATCCTGCGCGTTGATGCCGAAGAAACTGCCTGCCGCTGCAGCGGCAAGTGCGTTATAAACGTTATGCTTACCGGGGAAAGGAAGCTCAACCTTTGTTTTTCCGTCGGGATACGTTGCATCGAATGAAACGTCAGCCTCTGCGGTAACAACGTTTTCTGCTGCAAAGGAACAGTTTTTGTTCGCAATACCGTACCACGTAATCGGATGAGAATCGGAGCTGACGGTTACGAGCATATCGTCGTCACCGTTGAGAATCACGGGAGCGTCCGCTTTCATTCCCTGCAGAATTTCAAGCTTTGCCTTGAGAATGCCTTCTCTTGAGCCGAGCTTTTCAATATGCGAAACACCGATATTGCTGATTACCGCAACGTCGGGTTTTACAGCCGCAGTCATTCTTGCAATTTCCTCAAAGCCACTCATTCCCATTTCGATTACCGCAGCTTCGTGTGTTTCGTCAAGGCGGAAAAGAGTGAGAGGAACACCGATTTCGTTATTGAGGTTGCCCTCGTTTTTAAGTGTGTTATATTTCACGCTCATTACTGCGTGAACCATTTCTTTCGTTGTCGTTTTACCGACGCTTCCCGTAACACCGATTACGGGGATGTTGAAAAGGCTTCGGTAATAACCTGCAAGGTCAAGGAGCGCCTGCCTTGTGCTTTCAACAAGAATCTGCCTCTCACCGAGACCGCAATCTCTCTCGCACACAACGGCACTTGCACCAAGCTCGATTGCTTTTGCGGCAAACTCGTGACCGTCAAAATTATCGCCCCTGATCGCAATAAACAGACTGCCTTTTTCGATTTTTCTTGTATCAGTGCAAACAGCATCAAAGCTGCCGCAAAGATTTGATATACTTCCGACGGCTTTTGCCGCCTCAATGAAAGTCATTGATTTCATCAGATACCCTCCGCAAGAATATCGGCTACAACTTCTCTTTCGTCAAAATGAATCTTGCCCGTTGCAAGAATCTGGTAGGTCTCCTGACCCTTGCCTGCAAGAACAACCGTATCGCCCTCTCGAGCCATTGAAAGAGCCTTTGCAATCGCAGTTTTTCTGTCAGGCTCAACAACAAGCTTTGAGCTATGCTTGTTGATTCCCTTGAGAATATCGGAAATGATTGCATCGGGGTCTTCGCTTCTGGGGTTATCGGAGGTTACAACCGCAACGTCCGAAAGTCTTGCGGCAATATCGCCCATAATCGGACGCTTTGTGCTGTCTCTGTCACCGCCGCAACCGAACACGGTGATGATTTTGCCTTCTGTGATTTCTCTTACGCAGTTAAGAACGTTTTCAAGACCGTCGGGGGTGTGAGCGTAGTCGATAAGTACGGTATAAGGCTTATCGGCAGGAACAACTTCCATTCTGCCGGGCACACCGATGCAGGTTGCAAGACCGTCGAGAACTGCTTTGAAATCCATACCCATTTCGATGAGACAAACAGCCGCACCCATGGAGTTATAAACCGAGAATTTACCCGGAACGGCAAATTTAACTCTGCCGATATCGGAATTGCTTACAAGCTCGTATTTGACACCCGAAGAAGCAATTCTGATATTTTTTGCGGAATAATCGCAATTGTTGTTATTGACGGAGAAGGTTACCTTTCTTCCGTCTGTGCCGCTGAGCATATATTCTGCCGCATCATCGTCAACGTTGATAACGCTCAGTGACGAATTTTCAAAGAGCATATGCTTTGCCGCCATATAATTCTCAAATGAGCCGTGATAATCAAGATGATCCTGAGTGAGATTTGTGAAAATCGATGCTTCAAAATGCACACCCTCAACTCTTCTCTGGTCAAGCGCCTGCGAGGAAACCTCCATTGTGCAGAATTCGCATCCGCTTTCAACCATCTCTTTGAAAAGCGCAAAGAGGTCATAGCAATCGGGAGTTGTGAGCACAGCGGGATATTCCTTATCACCGACAATGTTTTTAACAGTGCCGATAAGACCCGT
>JAGBUT010000082.1 GCA_017630695.1 Clostridia bacterium | reverse complement strand
CAGCTCGCAAAGAACAGCAAGGGTGAAGAAACATACACAGGCGCTCAGATTAAGGAGGTTTTCCCTGTTGAAGGCGAAAGCTATGCAAGCCAGCTCACAGCTGCTGACGTTAAGAGCGCAACAATCGTTGAAAAGGACGGCAAGTGGGTTATCACAATCAGCACAATCGCTGACGGCAAGTCCTCAACAGTTAAGCACGGCCAGGGCCACGCACCCAAGGCGTTCAACGTTGTTCTCCCCGGTATTGTTAACGATAACATCCCCGGTGTTGCAACATCAATCGTTGGCACAGCTACAATGAACTATCCTTCATCAACAGTTAAGGTTACAGTTGACCCCGCAACAGGCAAGGTTCTCAATGCTACATATGACCTCAAGTGGACAATCAACTTTGATGAAGCAGGAGTTATCATCCCCTTCACAACTCTTGATGAGTTTGTAATTTCCTATTAATTTTTCAAACAGGTGACCGTCTTTATGGCGGTCACCATTATTGCGTTAAAAATAATTTTATTGGATAAAGGTGATTTATTATGAAGAAAGAAGTACTTGTTGAAACATCTGCACGTCACGTTCACGTAAGCCGCGCTGATCTTGATATCCTCTTTGGTGAAGGCTACGAGCTCACTCACAAGAAGGACCTTTCACAGCCCGGTCAGTACGCTTGCGAAGAAAGAGTTGCAGTTGTTGGCTCAAAGTCAAGCTTCCCCGCAGTTTCAATCCTTGGCCCCGTTCGTCCTGCAACACAGGTTGAGCTTTCACTCACAGATGCAAGAAGCATCGGTGTCAGCGCTCCCGTAAGAGAAAGCGGCGACATCGCAGGCACGGGCTCCTGCAAGCTTGTTGGTCCCAAGGGTGAAGTTGAAATCGAATGCGGTGTTATCACAGCAAAGAGACACATCCATGCTACTCCTGCTGATGCAGAGAAGTACGGCCTTGAAGATAAGCAGGTTGTTTGCGTTAAGGTTGAATCCGACGGCAGAAGCCTTGTTTTTGACGACGTTGTTGTAAGAGTTAACCCCAACTTTGCTCTTGCAATGCACATTGATACCGATGAATCCAACGCAGCAGGCGCAGTTCCCGGTATGATGGGCGAGATTCTTTAATTCTCAATCGGATACATAAAAAATTAACCGCCGAGGTCGATGACTTCGGCGGTTTTTGTTATATCCGATATGGATTACATACTTTCGGGAACGGTGATACTGAACATTGTGAGGATGTTCTTGAGAACGTTCTTTACGCAAAGGCAAAGGCTGAGTCTTGCCTGCATAAGGGCTTCATCCTCGCAGTTAACTCTGCAAGCATTATAGAACTTATGGAAGAGGGTTGCAAGGTCAACGGCATAGCGTGTGATCTTTGCAGGGTCATAGTTCTTTGCAGAGAGAACGATTTCATCTGTGAGGGATGAAAGATGCTTGATAAGCTCTTTTTCTTCGTTAGCGGAAAGAAGAGCGAGCTCGGGGATTGTGCATTCTCTTGCTGCCTTGCCTTCACTTTCGAGCTTCTTGAGGATGCTGCAAATTCTTGCGTGAGCATACTGGCAATAGTAAACGGGATTCTGTGAGCTCTGCTCAACTGCAAGGTCGAGGTCGAAATCCATCTGTGAGCCGGGTTCTCTCATATTGAAGAGGAAGCGGACTGCGTCAATGGGGATTTCTTCAAGCAGGTCAACGAGGGTGATTGCTTTACCTGAGCGCTTGCTCATTCTTACAACTTCACAGTCACGTGTAAGGCGTACAAGCTGCATAAGGATGATATCGAGATCGTCACCGTTGCAACCGATTGCATCGAGTGCACCCTTCATTCTGGCAACGTGACCGTGATGGTCTGCGCCCCAGATGTTGATTGCTCTGTCAAAACCTCTGATGAGGAGCTTGTTGCGGTGATAAGCGATGTCAGCGGCAAAATATGTGGGATTGCCGTTTGTTCTGATGAGAACTTCGTCTTTGAGTTCGAGCTTTTCGATTTCCTCGGGAGTTTTGCCTTCTTTGAGAAGTCTTGCACCGAGAACTTCTTTGTTTTTATACCATACGGCACCGTCTTTTTCGTATGTAAGACCCTTGCTCTTCATAATTTCAAGAGTTTCAGCGAGTTCGCCGCCGTTATGGAGGGTGCTTTCAAGGAACCAGGTATCGTATTCAATTCGGTATTTGGTAAGGTTTTCTTTCATTGCCGCAATGTTTTTGGGCAGAGCGTAGTCAACGAGAGCCTTTCTGCGGTCTGCTTCGGATGCGGAGATATATTTGTCACCGTGGATTTCGGCAAATTCCTTCGCTCTGACGATGATATCTTCACCGTGATAGCTGTCCTCGGGAAGCTCGGGAGCATTTTCACCGAGATAGAGCTGCTGATATCTGATATCGAGAGAGAGGGCGAATTTTTCAATCTGATTGCCTGCGTCGTTAACGTAGAATTCTCTGCTTACGTTGTAGCCTGCAAAATCCATAACAGCTGCAAGGCAGTCGCCGAGAGCGCCGCCTCTTGCGTTACCCATATGCATAGGACCTGTGGGGTTAGCGGAAACGAATTCGATATTGATTTTTTTGCCGCCGCCGTAGTTGGAGCGACCGTAGTCGGCACCTTTTTCAAGGATATCCTGAATGATACAAGCATTGAAGCTTTCTTT
>JAGBUT010000081.1 GCA_017630695.1 Clostridia bacterium | reverse complement strand
TCTGTGGGCGCTCAACCACTATCATTTTCTTGATAACGCCAAGGATAACCACAGACCGCTTATTCTTTCGCGTTTCTGCGGCGCAGGCAGCCAGAGATATCCTCTCGGCTTCAGCGGTGACACAACGCAGACGTGGACGAGCCTCGATTATCAGCCGGGATATACCGCAACCGCATCAAACGTTGCATATCCTTGGTGGAGCCACGATATCGGCGGTCACTGCATGGGTAAAAAGGATGACGAACTCTATCTTCGCTGGGTGCAGCTCGGTGTTTTCAGCCCCGTTATGCGTCTGCACTCAACAAACAACGAATTTGCAGGCAAGGAGCCGTGGAATTTCAGCGGCCCCGTTCAGAGAATCGCAACCGATGCTCTTCGCTTAAGACACAAGCTTCTGCCCTACATCTACACAATGAACTACCGCACACACACCGAATGCAGAGCAATCTGCGAGCCGATGTATTATGCATATCCCGAGAACGAAAATGCATACAAGTGCAGAAACGAATTTTTCTTCGGAACAGAGCTTATCGTTGCTCCCATAACAGAACATACCTCGCTCAAAACAAACCTTGCAGGGGTGAGCGTATGGATTCCCGAGGGAAGATATACCGATATCTTCACGGGTAGAATTTACAGCGGCAATAAGTTCGTTAAAATGTACCGTGACGTTGATTATATCCCAGTTCTTGCAAAAGAAGGCTCAATCATCCCGATGAGCGCAAATGACAGAACGAACGATTGCACAAACCCCGAAACCCTCGAGGTGCTCATCTACAGAGGCAACAACACCTTCACTCTCTATGAGGATGACGGTGAAACTCTTTCATACCAGAACGGTGAATATCTCAAGACCGCTTTCACTGTTGCAGAAAACGGCAATAAGGTTGATTTCTCCGTTTCAAAGGCAGACGGTGTTGCAACCGTTGCACCCGAAAACAGAAAGTTTATCTTCAAATTCAAGGATATCGTTTCTGCCAACGCAAAGGTAACCGTTGACGGCAACGATGCCGAGGCAAAGGCTGAAATCGTTGACGGCACTCTTGAAATTGAGGTTTCGGCAAAGGCTGTTTCCGATATCAGAATTGCTCTTGCTGATTGCGTATATCTTGAAAACAAGAACGAAAAGCAGGAGATTACAAAGGTTATCTCAAAATTCCAGATGTCAACCGACAAAAAAGCTATGATTTATAACGGATTTGTCAAGAAGGGCAAGAAACTGCCCAACGTTGCAAAAGAATTCGCAGGGCCCATCAAAGAGATTCAGGAGTTATACAGATAAAATAAAACCGAGTATCAGCGATGATACTCGGTTGATTTTTTATAAGTTATTAAGAATTTTAAGAACGCAGGAGAGCTCTTCGGGTCTGAATTTATCAACGGGCTTGTTGTTTTCAACGCAATCTGCGAAGTAGATAAGCTCGTTTGCGTAGGCATCGCTCTTAGGAAGGTTGATGCTGCCTGTGTCACCTTCTGCTTCCTGTGAAAGGTCGATTTTTTCGTTATCCTTGAGATAAATCATCATCTTGCCCTTTTCGTTTGCAACAATTGCATCCTCAAACTGGAAGCGGAATTCCGCAGTGAAGGGATAGCTTGCGGCATACCAGGATGCCTCGGAGTTGATTGAAAATTCGCCGAAATCATAAACAAGGCTGATATAATCCTGCTTGGGAAGTTTTGAACGGTACTGGTTTGCAACCTTCGGCAGACCGAAAGCGTAAACCATAAAATCGAGGTCGTGAATATGGAGGTCGAAGGGCACAAGACCGCTTCTCTTTTCGTCCATCATCCAACCGTCCCAGCTCCATTTGGGGTATCCGCCAAGACGAATCATTGTGCCTGAAAGGAGTTTGCCGTATCTCTTTGAATCGTAAATTTCCTTGAGAAGCTCATATTCGGGCCAAAAACGGAGCACGTGAGCAACCATAAATTTAACGTTATTCTTTTCTGCGGTTGAATAAACTCTTTCAACGTCCTCTTCTTTGAGGGAGATGGGCTTTTCGGTAACAACGTTGATGCCCATATTCATTGCTTTGACAGCAACGTCTGCGTGAAGATATGTGGGCAGACAGATATCGAGGATATCAAGCTCTTCGTTTGCGAGCATTTCATCAAGATCAGTGTAGCAACGTTTGTCGCTGTATTTTTCCATTCTTTCGGGGCGGATATCGCAAAGAGCAACAAGCTGAGCGTTTTCCATTTCTTCCCACGCAGGGATATGAGCGCCGCTGATACCGCCGACGCCGACAAGACCGACTTTAAGCATAATAAATAACCTCCTTTGGTTTTAACAGAATCATTTTACCACTTTGAATCAAAAAATCAAGATTATTTAAAAAATTATCAGTTTGTTACCTGAAAATTAAGATTTTTCTAAGAATCTTAAGATTTTCGAAAGAAATCATTAAGAATCTTAGGTATTCCCTAAGATTAGATTAAAAAGCTTGAACGTGTTCAGAATTTGCGATAGAATCCGATTGCAGTGATAATTCATCAGATCAATAAAGCAGTTTCAGATAAGAAAAGTGTGGCTTCATAAATGAAGGAGGATAAAAATGTTTTTTGCATATCTGATTTATATGGGACCGTCGTTTCTGGTTTCGATTGTTGCGGATTTGATTTTGCCCGATAAAATTTCGCAGCCGATATTTGATTTTTTCTATAACAATGCGACCGTATTCTGGGATTTTGTTGATAAAATTTTCGGAATTGCATAAAAAAGCGGCGGAGAATTTCTCCGCCGTTTTTCTTTAATTATTGGGGGTGCTTGTCATTGTGAAAACAAGCTCGCCGCCGTTCATGAGCCGTTCGTGAGTAACGTAGCAGCCGTCAAGAGCAACACCGTTGAGAGTTACGCTTTCAACGTAAACGTTTTTCTCACTCTGATTTATTGCGGTTATCTTGAGAGTTTTGCCGTTTGAGAGCGAAACCTCTGCACCGTTGAGGTTGGGTGAGCCAATCCAGTATTTATCCGTGCCTGCAAGGGGGTAGAAGCCCATTGCAGAAAATACGTACCAAGAGCTGAGCGTGCCGCCGTCATCGTTACCGTCAAGACCGTTTATGTCGGTGCTGAAACGGTTGTCAAGAGTCCAGCGCACCCACTTCTGGGTGAGGTCTGCTCTGCCTGCATTTGCGAAGAGATAGGGTGTGTGGATATCGTGCTGATTGCCGACCCAGAAGCCGTGACCGGGGTCCATTGCAGCTCTTGAAAGAGATGCGTCCTTCATAAAGTCGTTGAGCTCGCTGACGAAATATTCGTTTGAGCCGAAAAGAGCAATCATTCCGTCAATATCCTGAAGCGCATTCCAGCGCCACTGTCTTGCACTGCCTTCGCAATAAGCATCGGCAAACTTTTTAATCATAACAGCGTCGTAGAATGAAGTGATGTAGGGACTGAAATTCCAGACGAATGAGCCGTCGGCATTTCTTGCCTGGAAATATTTTGTTTCGGGGTTGAAAACGTTCTGATAATACATTGCCTTTTCGCCGTAGTATTCAGCTTCCTCGGTTTTGCCCAGAGCAAGAGCAAGATTTGCGATTGCGGCATCTTCCCAGGAGTATTCAATAGTTTTTGCAACCGTTCTTCTGACACCCTCTGCATCGGCAGGGATATAACCGTGTTCGTTATAAAGCTCAACCCAGCCTCTGCCCGATCTGTCAGACGGGTTTTCGGAGCTGTATTTCATTGCTTCATATGCCGCCTCAACGTCGAAATCGGTGATTCCCTTGAGATAGCTTTCTGTGACAACGATGTTTGCATTATCGCCGAACATTGAACCCGAATAACCTGCACCCTGCGGCCATCTGGGAAGCACGCCTGCGCCCTGATCGGCCATTGCAACAAGGCTGTTGAGGCAGTCGAGCTGAATATCCTGCGCAATGAGGGTATAAAGCGGATGAGTTGTGCGGCAGGTGTCCCAAAGAGACATATCTGTTCTGTAGGTATAGCCCTCTGCAACGTGCACCTGTTTGTCAAAGCCGAGATATTCGCCGTTGACGTCGGTGAAGTTTGTGGGCATTATCATGCTGTGATAGAGTGCGGTGTAGAAGGTGGTCATAATCTCGTCGTCGTCAGAGCTGATTTTGATGACGGAAAGGCTTTCTTCCCAATCAGCGGCGGCGTTTTCTCTCACGCCGTCAAAATCGAGCTGACCTGCTTCCGCTTCAAGGTTGAGCAGGGCATTTTCTTCACTGACGTAGCTGATACCGACCTTGATTTCAACGTTATCGTTGTTGAGTGAGCCGAAGTTGAGGTCGATGCCGTCTTCGGTAATCTCATA
>JAGBUT010000080.1 GCA_017630695.1 Clostridia bacterium | reverse complement strand
TGAGATATATCCGCGGTCTTTCGGCAGATATGGAAGATTTGCTTGAAGAAAAGGGCAGGGAAGATGCCGAGAAATTCTTTGAGCGATTCCTCTGGTCTGTCAAAGAGGGTGTTTACGTTTCTGCTCCCGAAAAGCCAAGCGGATATTCGCCCGTTCCGGCAACCGTAAATGAAGTTTCGGATGAAAAGAGAAACGAAAAGGACGTTATCATTCTCACCGATGAAACCAATCCCGAATCGAATCTGAGTGTGATGATTGAGCGATTCCGCAACGTTTTCGCTTATAATACAAGGATTGTCAATATCTCTGAGTTTCCTCTTGCGGGTGGATGCCTCGGCTGTTTCCGATGTGCAGTGAGTGAAAAATGCGTTTATAAAGACGGTTTCGACACCTTCCTTCGCGATAACATTCAGAAGGCAGATGCGATTGTTTATGCGTTCAATATTTCAGACCACTCAATGGGTTCGCGATTTAAGATGTATGACGACAGAAACTTCTGTAACGGTCACAGAACCGTTACTGTCGGAATGCCTGTAGGCTATCTTGTTTCGGGTAACTATTCGGCAGAAAATAACCTTCGCAATATCATTGAGGCACGCTGTGAAACGGGCGGTAACTTCCTCTCGGGTGTTGCAACGGATGAGAGCAATCCCGATGAGCAGATTGATATTCTTGCAAAAACACTTACCTTCGCTCTTGAAACGGGTCACACTGCACCGCAGAATTTCTGGGGTGTCGGCGGTATGAAAATCTTCCGTGACCTCATCTATCAGATGAGAGGTATGATGAAGGCTGACCATAAATTCTATAAGAAGCAGGGAATCTATGATTTTCCCCAGAAAAACAAGGGTAAATCGCTTCTTATGTATGCCGTTGGTGCCTTGCTTTCAAGCGAAAAAGTTCTCTCCAAAATGGGCAACAGAATGAACGAGGGTATGCTTATGCCTTACGAGCAGATTCTCAAGAAAACCGAATCAAAGAAATAAAAAAGAAGGAGCTGACGAATCAGCTCCTTTTGTTTATTTAAGAGTAATGGTGTTTTTCATAATAACCGACGTTGTGTTGACTGTTTTGCCGAAGGCTTTGTAATTATCCATACGGATTTCAACAGTGTAACTCCACGTGCCGCTGATGATTTCACCGTCAGGATTTACCGTAACTTTAACGGTTGCGTCGGTGTAAATGATTTTTGTGTCTTTTTCGGATAATTCAAGGGGCAGACCGAGGTCTTTAAGCTGCTTTGTGACAACCGTTATATCACCTACAGCCGTGATTGCGTGGCCGACACTTCCGCTGTTTGCATCCTCTGCCATACCTGCGGTCTGATTTTTCATCTTCATTTCAATAACGGTGTTGTTGCCGTTTTTATATGCCTTTGCAGATGAAACGTCAGCTTCGGTGAGGTTTTTGAAGCCACCCGTTATACCGTCAACGTCTTCTGAATTGTTTGCAAGAAGCTTTGACATAATCGGGGTGATGAATTCGAAAAGACCTTCGAATTCACCGTTGTTGACCGAGATGCTTTTAAGGTCAATCTTTCGCTGTGAAACTGCCTTTGCAGTTGTTTTGGCGGCGGCATTTTTATATGCGTCAACCGTTTGTGCAGCCGTCCACGTTGCAGGATCGTCAGGAATGCTCAATGCTGTATCCGATTCCGTTACGGGTGATGAGGGGGCTGCGATAACGTTGTCGGTAACGTTGTTTGAGATTTGGGTCAGGCTTGTTGATTCTTCGGGAGAATCGGCAGGGGAGTTATCCTTGCATGAGCCGAGCGAAAGAATCATCAGTATTGAAACGGCAAGAGCCGTTATTCTTTTTGCGTTCATACCGCACCTTCTTTGGTTATTGTATTTTTGCCCGAATGAAGAGCGATTGCTTCACCGTCGAAAACAAATTCAGCAGGCAGATTTTCGGGGATAGTGATTGTGAATTCGATTTTGCCGTTACGTTTTTCGTATGCAACGGAAACTTTGCCTGATTTGAGAGTTCTGTGGCCCTCGATTTTGTTTACACCGTCTACGATAACGGGGGCAACGATGATTTCCGAATATCCTGCACAGCCGTCCTTTGCTCTGATGCCGAGCAGATAATCGTAAAGATAAGCGGTTACCGCACCGAACATCGGATGATTGTGTGAACGGTCTCTGAGTGATTCGGGCCAGTATTCCCAAAGGGTTGTTGCGCCACGCTTTTTCCATTCTGCAAAGGAGTGAACGCCCTGTGAAAGAAGAAGGTCGGTTGCAAGCTGACCGTCACCGTTTTCAAAGAGAATTCTTGTGAGGATATCCGTGCCGAATATGCCCGTATCGAATTCCGTATTCTTTTTGTAGTTTTCAACCGTGTTGCCGTAGGTTCTTTCGTCACCGAGACCGATATCAACGGCAAAAGCGTTTGCGCCCTGCTGATTGCCGAGGAAGTTGCCGTCCCATTTGTTGAAATATGCAAACATTATTGCGTCTTTCCTCAGCTTGATTCGTTTTTCGAATTCAGGGATATGATCTTCCTTGCCGATAATTTTTGCGATTTCAATGCAACGGGTAAGGGATTTGATATAAAAATAGTTATTGACAAAAGGAGCCGGTAAAACAATTGAAACGGGAGTGCACCAATCGCCCAGACACCATTCGCCCTTTTTGTCGGTTACGATAAGATTCATCTCCGAATGAGATTCGAGATAATCGAAATATCGGAGCATATTGTTCCAGCAGTTTTCGAGTACTGATTTATCACCGTAATGCAGATAGAAACGGTAGGGGACTTCAACGATTGCACATCCCCATCCACCCGGACCGCCGCCTGAATGAAGATAAGGTGCAGTGTATTGAATGTGTCCCGTTATTTTATCCTGACAGTCACGGATATCTTCAATCCATTTGCGATAGAATTCTTCGGCATCGAGGGTTGTCATCGCTGCGTGGCACGCAACCTGACCGTCACCCGTATAGCCTCTGCGTTCAAGATGGGGGCAGTCGGAGGGAATGCCTGCGTGCATATTTGTAAGCTGGGTGTTGATGTAGGTATCGTGAATCCAGTTGAGAAGCTCGTTGTCTGAATTGAATGATGAGTTTCTCTTTGCGTCGGTGTAGATTGCTTTTACGCATTCAGCCTCGGCTTTGCCGTAAACTGCGACGTATCTGAAAGCAAACCAGGTGAAAAGATGATGTGCCTTTCTTTCTTTGCCGTCGCAGATGAATTCGATTCTCTGGTCCTGAATGAATTTCGGGTTGAGATTCTGATTTTCATCGAGCTCTTCCGAAAAAACAACCTTTACCTTTTCTCCGTAATTGCCTTTAAGATTGATAACCGCAAAGCCGCTTGTGTTTTTGCCGCAATCATAGATTATGCAATCTTCCGATTTTTTGATTTCGGTCAGCTCGAGAGTTTCGGCAACTCTGTCAGGCGGACAGTTTGTGAAAAGGTATTCGGTATCAAGTGCAGGTGCAGAAACTGCGTTTTTCCATTCGCTGTCGTCAATATCATCTGAAAACAGTTTATCGGCATCAACGCAGGTGTAATCGTGAAGCTCGTATTCGGTGAAATCATAATCCTTTACAAAGCTTGAACGGATTTTATCGTTTTCGGATGAAACAAGGTCGAATTCTCCGTTTTCATCGTTTCCGAAAATTCTCCAGATTGCTTTTGCGTTACCGAATTTCTGCTTGTCACCAAAGGTGTACCATCCGCCGCCGAAATGGATTGCGATAACGTTTTCGCCGTCTTTGAGCATATCGGTGACGTCGTATTCAGGCACGTAGATTCTGTGACCGCTGATAACCTCGTCAATCGGATAATCTTTTCTCGGCTCGTAGTCGGAGCTTAAAGGCAGATACCAATCGTCGCTGACTCTTACGCTGTTTATATAGCAATGGAAAAAGCCCAGACCGAGCACTCGTAGAGTA
>JAGBUT010000079.1 GCA_017630695.1 Clostridia bacterium | reverse complement strand
TACTTCGGGTGAACCTGTGTCGCCCTCGTGAGTTGCAAATTCCTGCATGATTGCGGTCTTTTCTGCCTGTGTCATTTTCTTTCACCTCATTAAAATATTTGCCTCTGCCCCCAGAGAACGGCAGGTGAAGTTCCTCAAAGAGGCTTACTCCGAAATCCGAGAAGCGGGCACGTGCAAGAAGGATTATATCATAAAGGACTGTCGATGTAAAGCATTTTTTAAATATTTTTCCTCAATAATTGATAGAAATTCGTTTGAATCGGCTTGGATTTTTTAAACAAATTAGACTAAACCCTTTTCGGTCAAACGGCATAGAATGAAACGGGGAGATTTTTATTTCCCTCAAAAAAATAAGGCGGTTGCCGTCATCGGTGGCAGAAATGCCCGTGGGGAGCCGGGTGGCAAATGGCAACCGCCATCATATAAATCAGCAAAGAGTTACAGAAAGGATTCACCTTTGACCAATTATAAACAAAAGTTTACAATATGTTAACCGATTCGGAGAAAATATACTGTATGATAATCTTGTTTAATATTATTTCAGGAGGTAAGGATTTGCTGGGATACGTCAGAGCATATAAACCCGATATGAAAATGCGTGACTACGAGTTTTACAGAGGAATTTATTGTTCGCTCTGCCGTGCACTCGGAAGAAATTATTCTCCCCTTGCACAGCTTTTTCTCAGTTATGATTTTGCTCTCGCCTGCGTCATCCGCCTCGCCTGCGCTGAATCGGGATGCAGTTTTTCGGCAAAAAGGTGTCCTTATAATCCTGCCAAAAAATGTCTGATTTGCGGCAGCAAGGATATTTTTGATTTCTGCTCGCACGCAGTAATCATCACCGTTTATTATAAAATTCTCGATAACCTTCACGATAAAGGCTTTTTCAAAAAGCTCGGTGCGGCATTGATTCTGCCTGCGGTTGCACTTATGCACCGCAAGGCAAAAAGACTCGCTCCCGAAGCTGAAAAAGCAGTTGCCGACGCAATGAAGCTTCAGGCGGAAACCGAAGCAAAGCCGTCACCGTCAATCGACGAAGCGGCGCACCCCTCGGCAGAAGCTCTCGGCAAAATTTTCACAATCGGTGCTTCCGAAAGTCAGAAAGATTCTCTTCGCACAATCGGTTATCTGACGGGCAGATTCGTCTATATTCTCGATGCCGCAGACGACCTTGACGACGATTTAAAAAAAGGTGCGTTCAACCCGTTTTCAGGCTGTGACATTTCATCACCTGAAAAGCAAAAAGAATTCGCAGATAAAATTCGAGGAATGCTGAATCTGACGCAAAACGGCATTCTTGAGGCACTCGATTCCCTTGAAATTAAAAGATTTTACGATATTTCCGAAAATATTCTTCTCGACGGCATAACTGCTTGTGCCGAAAAAGTGCTCGGAAAATACGAAGACAAACCCGAAAAGAAAAACACTTTCGTTGTTGAATGAGGTAAATGAAAATGAGAAATCCTTATGAAGTGCTCGGCATCCCCGTCGGTGCACCCCTTGAACAAGTTAAAATTGCTTATAAATATCACGCACAGAAATATCAGAATGATCCGAGCCCCGAAGCTGCAAGAAAAATGGAAGAACTTAATCAGGCGTATGACAGCATCATTATGAACTCTTCCTCCTCAAACACTTATTCAAATTCGGGATATACAGCTTCTTCGGGCGCAGATTATTCGGATATCAGAGCCAAAATCAACAAAGGCAGGCTCGACGATGCACAGATTCTGCTTGACGGCATCCCCGAAAGCAACCGTGATGCAGAATGGTATTATCTCAAAGGCACAATTATGCAGAAACGAGGTTGGCTTGAAGAAGCGGCAAACAACTTTGCAACCGCAAATCGCCTTGACCCGTCAAACAACACTTATAAAATTGCTTATAACAAGGTCATAAACAGCCGCAACGGAGGTTATCGCACCGAAAGAAAGCAATCCCGTTCAGGCAAAGACGATGACTGCAGTTATTTAAGCTGCTGTTGCGATCTGCTCTGCGCAGACGCTTGTTGCGAATGTATGGGCGGCGATCTGATTTCCTGCTGCTGACGTAAGAAAGGTTGTTGTTTAATTGAAGCAAAGTTCAAAATGTGCCTTGGGCGGAATTGTTTCGGCTCTTTCGCTCGTGCTTATGATATCGGTTGCGGTTATTCCGTTTCTGACCTATGCTCTGCCTGCCGTTGCAGGTGTGCTGATAGTTTTCATCGTTGTTGAAATCGATAAAAAATGGGCGTTCGGTGTTTTCTCTGCAGTTGCAATCCTTGCGTTTCTGCTCGTTCCCGATAAAGAAGTTGCAATGATGTATATCGCATTCTTCGGATACTACCCGATAATCAAAGCACTGCTTGAAAGCAAGTTGCCCGTTGCGCTCGGATGGGTTATCAAAATCCTCCTTTTCAACGTCACGATGGTTGCCGCTTATCTCGTGTTGATTTACCTTATGGGCATTGAGGTTGACGAAATTACCGAATACGGTGCAATAGCCGTGCCGATGCTTCTTGGTGCGGGAAGCGTAACTTTCGTTGCCTATGATATCGCCCTTACACGGATTATTTCGATTTATCTTTTAAAGTGGAGAAAATATTTTAAAAGATATTTCAAATAAACAATTGAGTTTTTTGAAATTAATGGTATAATAGATGCGTATGCTTGGATACAGCATACGCATTTCCTTTTTTCTTGGAGGATTTATTTATGAAAGAATTTGTAAACATTGGTATGATCGGTGTCAGCGGCAGAGGCAGCGGTATGCTCCGCGAGCTTCTTAAATGCGACGGAGTAAGAGTCCCTGCTGTCTGTGACAAATATGAAGACAGAGCCGAAAACGGCAAAAAAATCGTTGAAGAAGCAACGGGCACAACTCCTGACGTTTATCTCGATTACAAGGAGCTTCTCGCAAGAGATGACCTCGATGCTGTTTTCTGCGCAACAACATGGATTACTCACGCAAGAATCGCAACCGACGCTATGCGTGCAGGCAAACACGTTGCAATGGAAGTAGGCGGTGCGGCAAGTATCGAAGAATGCTGGCAAATGGTCCGTGCAAGTGAAGAAACAGGCAAGTTCTGTATGCTTCTTGAAAACTGCTGCTATGACAGAAAAGAAATGGCAATCTTCAATATGGTCAAGCAGGGCATCTTCGGTGAAATCATACATATGCAGGGCGGCTATCAGCACGATCTCCGCGACGAAATCTCTCTCGGCAGAGAAAACCGCCACGGCAGACTTTTCAATTTCCAGCACAGAAACGGCGAGCTTTATCCCACACATCAGCTCGGCCCGATTTCCAAGGTGCTTGAAATCAACAGAGGTAACAGATATCTCTCCGTTTCGTCATTCGCAACGAAATCAAGAGGTCTTAATGAATGGATTAAAGCCAACAAGGGCGAGGACTATGACCTTGCAAACTACAGCTTCAACTGCGGTGATATTGTAACAACCGTGCTCAAGTGTGCAAACGGTGAAACCGTTGTTCTCACTCACGACTGCTCACTTCCCAGACATTATTCCAGAGCATACAGAGTTCAGGGCACAAAGGGTCTTTATATGGAGGACGGTAACACCCTCTTCATTGAAGGTCTTACAAAGCACGAGGACGGCAACTGGATGCATCCCGGTGAGGATTTCGATAACTACCTTGAGCAGTTCGAACATCCCCTCTGGAAGAAATATCAGCAGGATGGCGTTCACGAAGGTCACGGCGGTATGGACTATCTTGTTCTCAGTGCATTTGCAGAGAGCGTAAGACTCGGCGGTCAGCCTCCCATTGACGTTTACGATGCCGCAACCTGGATGGCAGTTACCTGCCTTTCCGAGGCATCAATCGCAATCGGCGGTGCACCCGTACCCTTCCCCGATTTCACAAACGGAATGTGGATTGACAGAGAGCCTTATCGCAGAGGCATCTTCTGCCTTAACGACGTTTGCAACGAATGCTTTGAAGAGAAATAAAATATAAGAGGTAAATTGAAATGAAATATTATATCGGTGTTGACGGCGGCGGCACAAAAACAGCTTTCGCTCTCTTTGATGAAAACAAAAAAATGCTCGAAACCGTAACGGGTCCCGGCAGCAACCACGAAAATCTTGAAGACGGCTTCGATGCCACAAGCCAGATTATCTGGGACGGTCTCAACGAGCTCTGCGCAAAAGCAGGCACAGACATCTCAAATATCAGCTTCACCCTTATGGGTCTTGCAGGTATCGACCATC
>JAGBUT010000006.1 GCA_017630695.1 Clostridia bacterium | reverse complement strand
TCCGTGCTTTTTTGCTCGGAGCTGATTTTTTTATTCTGTTATTTCTTCCTGCGATTCGCTTTGAGGAGCTTCCGTTTCTTTTTTTATCTTGAGCCGTTTATATACCGTTTCTCTGAGAAGAGTGTATATAACTGCGCAGGTAGGAACGGCAAGAATGATTCCGAGAACGCCCATTGTGTTGCCGCCTACGGTAACTGCAACAAGAACCCAGATGCCCGGCAGACCAACCGATTTGCCGACAACTTTCGGATAAATAAGGTTACCTTCAAGCTGCTGGAGAATAATGATAAAAATTATAAACCAAAGAGCTTTTGCGGGGCTGACAAAAAGAATCAGAAACGCACCGATTGCCGTGCCGATAAAAGCACCGAAAACGGGGATTAAAGCCGTCGCACCGACAAGAACTGAAATTACGGGAGCATAGGGCATTTTGAATATCAGCATACCTATGAAACAAAGTGCACCGATAATCACTGCCTCAACAAGCTGACCTGAAATGAATTTAGTAAAGGTCTGATCTGTTATTTTCGTAACGTTTATAAGCTTGTCGATTTTCTTTGTCGGGAAAAACGCATAGAGCGTCTTTTTAATGTTTGCAGAGAGCTTTTCTTTCTGTGCAAGAAGATAAAGTGAGAATGCAACTGAAACAATCAGATTAATAACGCCTGATACCAATGATGTTGTGAAATCAAGAGTTTTATTGATTGTTGTTGTGTTAGCAAAATTATTTTTGATGAAGTTGATGAAGGTGTCGGGGTTGAGTGCGAATTCGGGAAGCTGAACGTTATGCCTTGCCGCAAATTCACGCAGATTCGATATCCATCCAAGCACCATATTGACGTATTCGGGCATCACTTCAACAATGTTTGTGAACGTCTTGATAAATTCGGGGATAATCAGGAAGAGCAACGCTGTGAGTATTCCGAGAAAATAATCACGCTCATCGTAAGGCAGAGAGGTCTTTTAAGTGCTGCCGAAGCCTTTGTTTCCTTTTTGAATATTTTATCCCAAAGCAATTCAAGAGGACGTATCAACACGTTGAGAACGAATGCCATCGCAAAACCGATAAGGAATGGCGATATAACGTTATATACGCTGTCGAGAATACTTGAAACCTTAACGTCATTGTAAATAACAAATGTTATTGCAATGATTATAAATGCTATTCCCACAATGTATTTTGCAGTACTCTTGAAGCCTTTTTTATTGAATTCAAGCGTTATTCTGTTGATTGCGTCCGAAGAAACGTTGTTATCGGATGCAGTTGAATTTTTATTTAACGATTTCATAAATAACCAGTTTTTTATTTTGCTTCAGCAATGTCCTTTTCTTTGATAAATATAATACCGATTAACATAACAATTGCAAAAATAATGAGATATCCGGGGATTTCTTTGCTGTGTGCAATTACGGATGCGACAACCATAAGGATACATCCGGCAACAGAAAGCAGGGGAGCGATAAATCTCTTTGCGCCCTTGAAATCCTTGCTTGCCATCATTTTGAAGAAGATGGGGATATAGAAGGGATAAATTGTGATGATGGGAAGCTCTGTGGGGTCAAACGCAAACATACCGAGAATCTTTGCGGTGGGGGGGTAAAGGCATGAAACGTAGAAATAGAAGAGCCAAGCTGCGCAAAGAAGGAGACCGAATGTTGAAGAGTTGGCAGGCATATTTGTGTTCTTGTCTACGTCAGCAAAGATTTTGGGAGCAGGACCTCTGCCTCTTGATGCGATTGAGTAAAGACCTCTTGTGCATCCGAGCATAAGACCGTTGAGAGTGCCGAGGCAGGATACGATAATGAAAACGAAGATGCCCGTGCCCATTACGTTGCCGAAAACGTTTGCAAAAGCCTTTTTGGCACCCGTCTGACCGTTGATAAGCATTGTTGCGTTATCAACTGCACCTGAAAGACCTATATAATAAAGAATATAAATTGCTACAATGATAATTGAACCGATAACAAGAGCTTTGGGGAGATTTCTTTTTGCATCCTTGATTTCAGCGTTGATTGAAGTTGCAATAATCCAGCCTTCATATGCAAAAACTGTTGCGCAAACTGCACTGAATATTGCGGCAACGGGTGATAATTCTTCAATGGGAGCTTTGCCTTGTGATGCAAAAACTTCGTTTACAATGTCAAGGTTTGTGCCTGCGAAGTTTTCAAGAAGAAGTCCGTTTGAAAGACCCTTGATTGTACCTACGATTGCCATAAGGCTCAGAGGGATAAGCTTGATTGCGGTTGATGAAACCTGGAATTTACCTGCGAGAACGGGTGAAAGAGCGTTCATCGCATAGCTTCCTACAAGATAGAAACAAGCAAGTGCGAAGCAAAGACCGCTTGAGGGGTCAGCTGCGTCACCCTGGAAAACAACGAGAGTGTATCTTGCAGAGAGCCAGGCAAGAGCCATTGTGAGAGTGGGGTAATAGATAGTTGTCAAAAACCAGCCTACAAGGTAAGCGTATTTTCCGCCAACCGCTGCTTCTGCATAGTCAACAACACCGTTGACCTTTTCGTATTTTGTTGCAAGAAGTGAGAAGGTGTATGCGCTGATAATCATAATTACGCCGCCGATAACCCATGCGACGATGCCGTATGTGAGGTTACCGCCGGTTTTCTGGAGAATTGCTTCCGCTTTGAAGAAAACACCTGAGCCGACAACGATGCCGACTACCATGCAAATAGCGGTAAGCAGACCGTATTTTTTCTTGAGTTCTGTTGCCATAAAATCACCTTGCTTTTTAAATATATATATAATATTATCTGTTTAATTCAGAAAAGTCAACAAATTTTTTGTCAGGGAAATTAATCCTTCAAATATTCTTGATGCTTGTCCTCTTGAAAAGATTGCTTTGCTGTGTTATAATCGATAAAAAATCGGAGGTTATTCTATGTTTAAAAAATTATTTGCGATTTTATCGCTTTTTATTATTATTTTTTCGTTTGCAGGCTGTAAAGAAGTTGAGAAAGGTAAAGATAACGGAGTTATTCCCGCATCAACCAAAATTGCCAATGAATTTATCGGTCAGCTTCCCGAGTTTGAGTTTTCATCTGAGGTTGTTGATTCTTACAGCGAAGCTCTACGTTATACGTTCAGCGTAAAGTGCAGCAACAGTGAATTCAAAAAATATCTCAAGTCAGTTAAAAATTCAGGCTTTGTTCTCGGCTTCCCCGAGCAGCAACCCGTATCGGGCGACGGATATTATAAAGCATCAAACGATAAAGGCTATATGGTTGAAATCGTTTATAAATCCGACTTTCTTACAGTTGACGTAACAAGACCGTAAAAAATGGGAGACGCTTCTTTGTGAAGTGTCTCCCTTATTTATTATAGAATTATACAAATCAATCCGCTGCAACCCTCGTTGATGATTCTTTCGAGTGTTTCCTGCAGTTTTGATCTTGCATCGGAGGGCATTCTGTAAAGCTTGTTGTGCAATCCTTCGTTGACAAGCTCGTGCAATGAAGTGCCGAAAATGTTTGATTTCCAGATTTCCGAAGGATTTTCTTCAAATTCTTTAAGCAGGTATTTTATCAGCTCTTCTGATTGGGATTCAGAGCCAACAATTGGTGCAACCTCGGTCTGAATTGTGGCTTTCATAATATGGAGTGACGGTGCGCCTGCACGGAGTCTTACACCGTATCTGCCTCCTTGTTTCATAATTTCAGGCTCTTCAAGAGTCAGGTCGTCGATGCTCGGCATAACGATTCCGTAACCCGTTGCTTCAACCTCTTCGAGAGCATCGCTGATGCGTTTATAACCCTCTTGAGCAAGTGAAAGTTCTTTAAAGGATTTCATTAATTCATGCTCGTTTGAGACCTTGATTCCCGTCTCTTCTTCAAGGATTTTAAAGAAAAGTTCGGGGTTTAATTTTACATCGATTTTTGCACTGCCGTTTGCAAGGTTTGTGGATTTGATTCTTGAACTGCAAATGTATTTACACTCGCTTATTGAATCCTCAAAACCCTTGATATCCTTGACTTTATCGAGTCTGACGATGTTTTCTGAAATGCTTCCCATAACCACGCTTCGAAGCCAATGATTCTTATCAAGCGATGTCACCCATGCAGGCAAATCGATTCGGATTTCCTTCAGCGGAAACTCAAAAAGTACCTCTGAAAGAATCTGTGTAATAGTACTTTTGTCGAGCTCGAGGCAGTTGACCGGAATAACCTTAATTCCGTAATTTTCGCTCATTTTTTCTGCGAGTGAAATTGCACTTTCGGAGGTTGGATATTTGCAGTTGAGAAGGGTGATAAACGGCTTGTTCAGTTGCTTGAGTTCGTTGATAACTCTTTCTTCAGCCTGCTGATATTCATCTCTCGGAATATCGCTTATTGTACCGTCTGTGGTGATAACGAGACCGATTGTTGAATGCTCTGTGATAACCTTCTGCGTTCCGATTTCAGCCGCCATATTGAAGGGAATATCCTCGTCAAACCAAGGGGTCTTAACCATTCTCGGGTTTTCGCCTTCGATATATCCCAAAGCCGAAGGCACGATGTAACCTACGCAGTCAATCATCCTGACCTTCATTCTTGAATTGTTTTCAACGCAGATTTCAACCGCATCTTCAGGGATGAATTTCGGCTCGGTTGTCATTATTGTTCTGCCTGCAGAGGATTGAGGGAGTTCGTCGGTTGCTCTGTCCCGTCTTGATGCCTCCTCAATGTTCGGCAAAACCATATTTTCCATAAATCTTTTGATAAAGGTAGATTTTCCCGTTCTGACAGGGCCGACAACTCCGATGTAAATATCTCCGCCTGTTCTTGCGGCAATATCGCTGTAAATGCTTGAATTTGTCATTCTTTGTTCCTCCGAATCCTTGATTTATGGTAAAGGTTATGCGGAAACGGGACAATGTATGACACGGAAAAGAAAAAATCCGAAGCCGTTGAAAAGCTTCGGATAAATTTTTATTTATATTTTTCAATTTCAGATGTTGCGAGCTTGTCGCATCTTTCGTTTTCGGGATGACCTGCGTGACCCTTGACCCAGATTATTTTATATTCGTGCTTTCTGATTTCGGTCAGAAGTGACTGCCATAATTCGGGGTTGAGAACGGGTTTTTTGTCAGATTTTTTCCAGCCGTCTCTGACCCAGCCCCAAATCCAGCCCTGCAGGAAAGCGTCTGCAACGTATTTTGAATCGGTGCAAATCGTAACGTCGCATTTTTCCTTGAGTCTCTTGAGTGCTTCGATTACGGCGGTCAGCTCCATGCGGTTGTTTGTTGTTTCCTTTTCGCCGCCGCTGAGCTCAAGCTCGTGGCTGC
>JAGBUT010000078.1 GCA_017630695.1 Clostridia bacterium | reverse complement strand
GAATGATGATGAGAGTTGCCCAGAAGATTGCCGCCAAAGAGCATGCCGGTGCACTCATTACGGGCGAAAGCGTCGGTCAGGTTGCAAGCCAGACAATGCAGGCAATCGCTTGCACCGACAGTGTTTGCGAAATCCCCGTTTTCAGACCTCTTATCGGTATGGATAAAGACGAGGTTGTTGCTATTTCAAGAAAGATTGAAACCTTCGATATTTCGATTCTTCCTTATGAGGATTGCTGCACGGTATTTACACCCAAGCATCCCCGAACAAGACCTACGCTCGATTACGTTGAAGAGTGCGAAAAGGCGCTTGAAGTGGACAGGCTTGTTAACGAAGCCGCAGAGAATGCAAGATTTGTGTTCATCAACGGCTATTGATAAAAGAGTAATTTAACTAAAGGAGCATCTGCTTTGGCTGTTTGCGAAATCTTATCTGTCGGCACTGAAATTCTGCTCGGCGATATTCTCAACACAAATTCAAGATATCTTTCGGTTGAGCTTGCAAAAATCGGTATTTCCGTTTTGCGTCATACAACTGTCGGTGATAATGCGGAAAGACTTGCCGCCGCACTTACAACAGCGCTTGAAAGAAGCGATATTGTTATTGCAACGGGCGGTCTCGGTCCGACGGCAGACGATATCACAAGAGAGGTCTGCTGTGAGGTTATGGGATTCGGTATCGTTCTTGACAGAGAGATTGCCGAGGGAATCAGAAAGTTTTTTGAGGGCAGAGGTTTGCCGATGCCTGAAAACAATCTCCGACAAGCTTATGTGCCCGTCGGCGGAACGGTTTTCAGAAACAATAACGGCACCGCACCGGGCATAGGACTCAAGAAAAACGGCAAATGCGTTGTGATTCTTCCCGGACCGCCCTATGAAATGGCACCGATGTATCATGAAAGCGTTGTGCCCTATCTTACTGAATACAGCGACGGAATCATCGTTTCGAAAACTGTCAGAACAATGTGTATAGGCGAGAGTGCAATGGCTGAAAAGGTTGCCGATTTGCTTGAGGGCGAAAATCCTACGGTTGCTCCATATGCTAAAAAGGGAGAGGCCCTTCTTCGGGTTACCGCAAAGGCACAGACCGAAGCTGAAGCTCTTGCGTTGCTTGAGCCCGTTATTGTGGATATCAGAGAGAGACTCGGTGACGTTGTTTACGGTATTGACAGCGAGAGCATCGAGCAGAGAGTGGTTGAGCTTCTTAAAGAAAAAAAGATGACTCTTGCCACGGCAGAAAGCTGCACGGCAGGATATATCCCCAAAAGAATAACCGATATTGCAGGAGCAAGTCAGGTTTTCGGATACGGTGCGATTACTTATTCCAACGACGTAAAAGAAAAAGTGCTCGGAGTAAAGCACGAAACCCTTGTTGCTTACGGTGCCGTCAGTGAGCAGACTGCAAGAGAAATGGCGGCAGGCATCCGCAGAGTGTCGGGTGCCGATATCGGAATTTCCGTTACGGGAATTGCAGGTCCCGGCAGTGACGGTACAAATAAACCCGTCGGCTTATGCTATATTGCGTTGGATGCGCCCGATGAGCAGATTTGCGAAAAAATCGAAACGGGCAGAAATGACAGAGAATATAACAGATACGTTAACGCATCGCGCGCGCTCAACCTTGTGAGACGCTATTTAGAGAAAAAGGGAGGATAAACAGATGGATTCAAAGAAGATTCTGGCAATTGTCTGTGCCGTTCTTGCCGTTGTTACGGCAGTTTTCGGTGGTCTGACAGCTGCAAATATGTTTAAAGAGGGAGAAGTGGTGCCCTCGGATAATCAGCCTGCGTTAAGCGGAGATGCCGCGAATTTCAAGATTGAAGGCGAGGTTGATTATGATTCAGCCGCTTCAAAGCTTGAAAAAGTTAACACAAACGATTATAAGAACACACAGTTTCCTGCAGGTATTTCTGAAGATATGAAGCAGGCATATTCAATAAATAACAACCTTGTAGGTTGGATCAGCATTCCCGGAACGGAAATTGATACAGCTATTCTTCAGGGTGATGACAACAGTCACTATCTCACGTACGATTTCTATGAGAGATACACAACCGAAACCAGCTCAACAAATTACGGCAATCTCTACCTCGATTACCGTTGCTCAAACACTGCGGACGTTTCAAAAAATATGGTTATCCACGGTCACACAACGGGCAGAGCAAGCGGTATTCCCAAGCAGGCATTTCGTTCTCTTTACGAGTATAAGGATATGCAGTATTTCATCGAAAACCCCATTATAAAATATCAGACGCTTTACGGCGAGCATACTTACAAAATCTGTGCGGTTTTCCTTTCAACAACACAGAGGGCAGACGATAATGGCTATATGTTCAACTATATTTATCCCGATATGAGCGACGGCAATATGGTCGGATATATCGAGCAGGTCAAGCAGAGAATGCTTTATGAAACAGGCGTTTCTCTTGAACCTACCGATAAGGTTATCACTCTTTCAACCTGTATTTATGATTACGGCGCAAGTGTTGATACAAGACTTGTTATAGTCGGCAGAATGCTCCACGAAGGCGAGAGCGAAGAGGTTGATGCAACTCTCGTAAAGGATAACCCCAACTACCGCAGACCGCAGGTATGGTATAACAAAAACGGAATTGCCAACCCCTATAAAGATACCGAAGCCTGGACACCCAGTGCCTATTGATTTTCGGAGGAATGAAAAATGGAAGAGAAAAAGAATAACGGCATCGGAAATGAAGAGCTCAGCTTTCTGACCGATGAAGAAGCACTTACCGAAATTGATTTCGGAAGCTTTCTTGATGAAACCGCAAAAGGCACTGATGTTTTTGACGGTTTCCACGAGGATATTGAAAGAACTGAAAAAAGCCTTGAGAACGAGCTTGAAAGTCTCTATGAGAGCATTATGAGCAGCGGCCCTGCAACGATAGTGCCCAAGCCGCTTTCTGTTATCACCTCTGAAGAAGAGGCTGAAAAAACTCCTTCAGAAACCGGTCTGGAAGAGCTTTGGATGAGTCCCGAGGAATATTTTGACATTCCCGTTGTTTCTCTTGAAAATGAAGAAGAGGAAAATGAGGAAGCAATTCCCGAAGAAGCTTACTTCAAGCCTGAACCCACAGAGGAAGAAACAGAAGCAGAAGAAAAAGCACCTCTTACTTCTGAAGACGTCAAGAGCGATATCTTTGGTATGATTGACAGTATGAAGAGCGAAACCGAGAGCGATATAAGTTTCGGAGATATTCTTGCTGAAATCGAGTCGAACGCAGAGATTGCACCCGTTTCAGACGACTATGATTCAATCGCAGGATTTTTAAGCACTCTTCCCGTTGTTGAGCTTCCCGAGGAGAAACCGATTTCAGAAGATGAAGAGGATGTGGTTCCCGAAACAGAATACGAAAGCGATTCTGATGAGTTTCAAAAGGAACTTGCAGCTCTTCTCGGCACAGAGGTAACGGAAGAAGAACCCGTTGCCGAAGAAGATACGTTTGCTGTCAGCGTTCCTGATGACGGCAACGATTATTCCTTTGCATCAGAGCAGAATTACGGATACACAAGCATTGTTCCCGAATCGCCCGAAAGAGTAATCGGTGACTTTGAAGCTGCAGAGAAGGCAGCTCTTGAAGCTGTTGCAGAGGAGTCAAAAGAAGAAAAGAAGGCAAGAAAACAGAGAGAAAAGGAAGAAAAGAAAAACGGCGAAAAAGCTCCTATAGGTGCAGGCGAAATCGTCAGAAGAATCGTTCTTTCACTTGCAATTCTCGTTATCATCGCAAGTGGTGTTATTCTTGTTAACACATATATCGTTCAGCCTGCAATTGCCAAAAAGCTCATCAACGACACCGTCAGCGACCTTTCTGTAGGAATGCAGGAGCATGGCGATGCTGAAATCGATTCAAGCATCAGCAGTCAGTATGACATTGATTTCCCTGCGGGTATGCTTGCAAAATATGCACATCTTTATGCATCAAACACTGATCTCCGAGGCTGGATTTCAATTCCTGCATTCGAAATCAATCTCCCCGTTGTTCAGGGTACTGACAACAGCTATTATCTCAAGAGAAACATTTATAAAAAGTGGACGGAATACGGTGTTCCCTTCTTTGATTACAGAATAGCAGAAACCCAGTTTGTTGTTCTTCCCAAGAATACCGTTATTTACGGTCATAATATGAGAAGTGACGATTTGATTTTCGGTATGCTTGAGGAATACAGAGATATTGACGGATTCAAGAAAGCACCGATTATTGAATGCAACACCATTTACGGTGATTATAAGTGGGTGGTTTGTGCTGTATTCATTTCAAACAGTAAGGCAGAGCACGATAACGGCTACGTATTCCCCTATAATTTCATCGATTGCAGTGATCAGAAGTTTGCCGAATATATCACCGAGCTTGAAAAGAGAAGATTCTATGACACAGGTGTTGACCTTGCCGTCACAGACAAGATTCTTACTCTTTCAACCTGCTGCTACGATTTCCCCGATGCAAGACTTGTTGTTGTAGCAAGACTTCTCAGAGACGGTGAAAGCGTAAGCATCGATACCTCAAAGGCAATCAAGAATCCTGACCCCAAGAGTCCGCAGGCACTTTGCGACGAGCTTGGCAAACCCAACAACTATGCATACGATGCACGTTGGTAAAAACACGAAGGGACAGTGAAAATCCATGATGGATAAATGCGGGATATTTCTTCCGCATTCCGAGAGCGAAAACGAATCGGCAAAGCTGATTTTCCAGAGCGTTTCGGAATATGCGGCAGACCCCGAAATCATAGATTTTAAATCACCGTCGCAGTTAGCGTCGGCAATAAGACGGGCTGATTTCAGCACCGTCATTGTTGCTGTACCCGAAAATGAATTTTTAAAATCCAAAATAGCTTTTCTGAAGGCTCTCGGTGCCAAAACCGTAAGAAGCAGTGCAATTACTGCCGCAATCGGTGAAGAGTGTCCGTTGAGCGAAAAGGAGATCGAAATTCATTCCGCAGTGCCAGATGGAGCCAAAAGCTTCATTACGGCAGACGGATTGTTTTCGGGATTCGTATATGAACAAAACGATAAGAAATATATTTTGCTCCCTCTTGAAGAAGGCAGACTGAATGAAATTCTGCCGATGTTGTCTGTTTCGGATTCGGAAAAAGCAGATTTCAGAAAAAGTCTTTCAGCATTCATCAGAAGCAAAAAGAAGGTTGCCGTTGCCTGCGAAGGTCTTTCGGAAGTTTTTATGTCGGTTGTTTCGAGTGTTGAGGGAGGAAATGAAACCTTTGTTGTTTCCTCTGCCGAAAAAACCGAAATCAGCGGCAATGCCGATGCCGACCTTGCAAAATCCGCAAAAGAAAGTATAGGAGCAGATTACGGTGTTTCGGTTTCATCGGTTGAAACCGACCCCGAAAGCGGAGAAAGATTCATTTCCGTCTGTCTTTCGGATTCCGAGAGGGCAAGGGTAGCAAGAGTGTTTGCAAACGGTAACGAGGATTTGAAGTATCTCGCAGGTGCGGCGGTTACAAAGCTTTGTGAAATGCTTGAAGAAACTGCAGAAGCGGGAGCTCTCATCAATCCCGACGCCACTATAAAAACGCAAAAGAAGAACCCCATTCTTCCCATTCTGATTACCGCAATCGGAATTGCTGTTGCGATAATCATTGCTCTTCTGATTTCACTTTTTTCAGGGCATAAAAATTATGAATCGGAGCCGACAACTGCAGGAAACGCATTTTTGCAGGAACAGGGTCCGATGGTACAAGCTTTTGCCGAGGCGACAACTTTGCCCTCAACTGAAGCGGCAACCGAAGATGTGACCGATGCAAGAGGCGGAAGCGGAATCGGTGAAGAAATCGAGCTGATTCAGGCGGCAACAACCTTGCCTGAAACAACAACGCAGAAGCAGACGGTTACCGAAGTTCCGACCAAACCCGTTAATGTTACGGTTGCAACAACGGTGCCGAAGCCGGCAACAACCGTTGCGCCCACAACACAGAAACCGACTCAACCTCCGACCACTGCCGCAGTCAAGCAGGATACCGTAAAAGGCAAGTTTGTTTTTACAACCTATGGCTGGGGCCACGGAGTCGGAATGAGCCAGGAGGGTGCAATTTCAATGGCAAACAGCGGTAAAAATTATAAGCAGATTCTTTCCGCATATTATCCCGGTACAACCGTAAAAACAGATTCCGCAACACCCGAAACAGTAAGTTATGGCGGAGTGGAATACGGTCTGGTTGAATATTTGTGCAAAACGTCTTACAGAGAAATCGGCAACAGTGCACCGAAAGAAGCTATCAAGGCGCAGATTGTTGCAATCTATACCTTTGCCAAAACATACAATTTCGTTGTTGATTCGTCACGCCATGCATTTTCTCCGAATTGGGCATATGAAAACACGGCAACCCACAAGGCTTGTCTTGAGGTGTTGGGTATGACGGATGCAAACGGCACTCCGAAGGCAGAGTACGTTGACTATAACGGCACTGCCGCTTTTACCTGCTATTTTGCAAGTTCCGCAGGAAAAACTGCTTCAGCAAACTCTGTCTGGGGAGGCAGTTATCCTTATCTTTCGGGTGGTGCATCAAGCCCCGAAAAGGTCGAGGTGGCAACAGTTGAAATCAGCGCAGAGGAAATGAAAAAGATGATTGAAGCGTATGATTCAAGCATTATTCTCGGAGATGACCCGTCAAAATGGATATCAATCGTTTCGCACGACGGTGCATACGGCAAAGATATCGGCTATGCTTCGGTTGTGAGAATCGGCAACAAAGAAATCAGAGGCAACAAATTCAGAGGCGAGGTATGTGACTATCTTTTGCGCTCGCACTGTTTCACAGTTAAATATGTAAAATGAAAGAAGGCGGAACGGCATACTTTAATTATTAATGTATGCTCCGCCTTTGTTTTTTAATAAATTTGTAATAATTCTGAAAACCGATTGTAATTGTGCATCATTATAATGAAGCTGTTCAATGGGATTGAAAGATATTCGGAGGTGTGAGGATGTTTAACGTTCTTGTTTGCGATGACGACGTTGCAATTCTTGATTCGGTTGAAATCTATCTGAAGCTTGAGGGTTATAACGTGCTTCGTGCAGAAAACGGCAGGCAGGCAATCGAGCAGGTCAACTCAAATGACGTTCACTGTGTTGTTCTTGATATTATGATGCCCGGTCTGGATGGCTTACAGGCAACGCTGAAATTGCGTGAAGCAAAGAGCAACATTCCGATTATCCTGCTTTCTGCAAAAAGTGAGGATACGGATAAGATAATGGGTCTTTCCTTCGGTGCGGATGATTACGTGACAAAGCCGTTTAATCCGCTTGAGCTGATGGCTAGAGTCAAGTCACAGATCAGGCGATATACTTCGCTGGGGTCAATGGAGGTCAAAGAGGGTGTTATCCGTACGGGTGGTCTGTCACTTGACACTCTGGCAAAAACTCTCTCGCTTGACGGTGAAACGGTTAAACTCACCGCAACCGAATACGGTATTGTGAGCGTGCTTATGGAAAATCTCGGCAGAGTGCTTTCGAGCGCACAGATTTATGAGGCCGTATGGAATGAGCCTGCTTATAATTCCGAAAAGACCGTAACGGTGCACATCAAACGAATCCGAGAAAAAATCGAAATCAATCCCAAAGAACCGAAATATTTAAAGGTGGTGTGGGGCATTGGCTACAAAATTGAAAAGTATAAGTAAAAACAAATTTGCGAGGTTAATTGCATTTGTTCTGGCATTTGTTATGTTTGCTGTTTCGGGGTGTTTTTCAAGCATATTCATCAAAAGTGAGTTTGTCTATAACACCTTTGACGGCAGACCTTATATTCAGACTGCCGCATTCAGAAGCATTCTGAATTCACTGGAACTCACTGCAATCTTTGATGGCGAAAATATTGTTGTTGAAAGTCTTGAGGAGTATAAAAAAACCTCTAACGCGTTGGCGATGAAAAGAGATTATGACCATATGAAGCAGACCGCTGAGAGCAGCTTTAATCTGCTTGATAAATCAGGCATCGGCGTATACGTTACTCAGGATAATCTGTACAGATACCGCCTGACACATAACGGAGAGACGTATTATTTCTCATATGACGGCACACTTGTTTCGGCAGAAGAATTCAACAGCTATACTTACGTAAAAAGTAACGAAGGTACAACGAATGCGAACGGTGAGAGTGTAACAGAGCCTGAATCGGCGCCACAATTCACCCCCGAAAACGAGCTTGACAGTGTCGGCGATGCGTATATAAACAAAATCAGCAGTGCACTCCATTTTATTTTCTATACATCCTATAACGGATATAACATCAACTATGGCGAAGTGTCAAAAGAAGCTTTTTTGGTTTCGCTTGATAATTCTTATCTTGCCGAGCTTGAACGAAGATATAATAACGAAAAAACAAGTGCAGCAGGGTATTACACTCTCAGCAGGCTCAACAGCATTCGTTATGCTGTTAAATTCAAAAATATGGAGAATGTGCTTACCAACAGCGGAGTTGTTTCAACGGATAACCGTCAGTTAATTGTGCAGAAGCTCGGCGGAGAGCTGGTTGAATCCTTTGCAAACGGCAAATACGTTTCTGAAACCAAAGCACCGAAGCGTTCGGAATCTATTCTTGCACAGCTTTACTATTCTCTTTCTGATGGCGCACTTGACCTAACCTCGGCGATGAACTATATGTCAATGGATGACGTTGAATGGGCATATTTCAGCTATAATCCTGCGATGGGTGACGGAGACCTTGCAATCATCAGCGAGGGACTTTATAACACTCACACAGCCAAGGCAATAAAGTCGCTCGGATTTTCGCTTTCTGCAGCACTTATTCTTTTTGTTCTTGCGAGTGCGGTTTGCATATGGCTGATTGCATCGGCAGGCAAAACCGAAGACGACGAAGTCAGACTCTGTTTCTATGACAAAGTTCCTTTTGAGATCAACCTTTTGCTTGGTCTCGGAGCGATGGTTCTGTGCGTTTTAGGTTTGTACGTGCTTGTTTTTTACGAATTGTATCCGTCAAGTATGGTCTATGCGGATGATTTTATAATCCGTCTTGCAGGGGTTATCGGCGCAGCTTCAACTCCTACTACGGCATTAATTGTTGCAATTTTCTTTGCGACGCCAACGATTATGACGATGAGCGTTGCAAGAAACGTGAAAACAAAATCTTTCAGGAAGCATACCCTTTGCAGATATATTTTTATGCCTGCCGTGTGGCTTTTTAAAAAGATTTCGGGATTCTTCAGAAAACTTAAAAATATATTTAAATCCGATTATTCAGACAAGAAATTAAAAAATCTTGAAATTGCAGCAGTTGTTACGATAATATTGTTTTTTGCTATTGTTACTTTGCTTGTCTTTTTGGGATATGCGTTTGGCGACGAAATCGGTGCAGTTATGATAATTCTTGCAGTTCTTATGATGATTTCTGCGATATTCTACTGCATTATCCTCATAGATTCGTTTGACAGAATAATGCGCGCGGTTTCAGATATCCGCCACGGTGTTACTGACGTTAAAATCAACACCGATCATATGCCGGTTTTTCTTAAAAAATTTGCAGACGATATCACCTCAATCGGTGACGGTCTCAAGGAAGCAGTATACAGCGCGGTAAAAGACCAGAAAATGAAAGCGGAGCTTATCACCAACGTTTCTCACGATTTAAAGACCCCTCTGACTTCAATCGTCAGCTACGTTGACCTGCTCAAAAGGTGCAACGTTGAGGGTGAGGATGCCAATAAATATATCTCCATTCTCGATGAAAAAGCACACCGAATGAAGAAGCTTATCGAGGACCTTGTTGAAGCATCGAAAGCATCATCGGGCGCAATGGAGGTTCATCCTGTAAAGGTTAATCTTTGCGAATTTGCGGCGCAGGCAGTCGGTGAGCACGAGGATGAGCTTAAAGCAGTCGGAACAGAAATTGTTCTTACCTTGCCTCAAGGAACCGTTAATGCCATGGCAGACCCGATGAAGATTTCGAGAGTTGTTGAAAATCTTTTCTCAAACATCAGAAAGTATGCTATGAAGGGCACAAGGGTCTATGCCGATATCAGTGAAAACGATGAGTATGCCGTGCTGACAATCAAGAATATCTCACGCAATCCCCTTAACGTTCCTGCGGAAGAGCTGATGCAACGCTTTGTAAGAGGCGACAGTTCAAGAAGCGGGGAGGGAAGCGGTCTCGGACTTTCGATTGTAAAAAATCTGTGCGAACTTCAGGGCGGCAGATTTTCAATCAACGTTGACGGTGATTTATTCAAGGCTGTTGTAGAGCTACCCAAAGCATAAAAAATCAAAACGGATGTCAGACTGTGTCGGCATCCGTTTTTGTATAAATATGCTTTGTTTGAAACAGAGATATTGACAGAAAGGGTTCGTAGTGTTTATAATATTAATAGTATTAATCGACAAAATCCGCAAAATCTCTGCTTAATGCGACAGCGATTCTGCGGTTGCTACAAACGAAAGGCGGTATACATAATGGCAAAAATATGTGATATCTGCGGCTATCAGTCCGCTGAAAATGCAACTGAATGTGAAAACTGCGGCGCACCCTTTATTTCCGTGCAGCCTGAAACAATCGAAAAAACCGAAAAGATCGAAGAAAAGAAAAAGAAAAATCCGCTTGCAGGCATTTCTTTCCCGAAGAAATTCAAACCCGAGCAGATTGCAAAGCTTCTGAAGAAGTATTTTCCTGCTGCAGCAATCGCAGTTGCAGCTCTTGTTTTGATTATCATCATTGCTCTTGCTTCGGGATCAGGCCCCAAGAAGGCTCTTGAAAAGTATTTCACCGCTGTCGAAAAAGAGAACGTCAATAAATACATATCTCTTATGACAGAAGGCGAAAAGAAGCTCTATAACGTTATCGATGAAGATGCTCTTGAAATCGAAATCGAGGACGAACTCAAAAACAGAATGGATAACCTTGAAGATAAATATGGCAAGAAAGTCAAGTTCAAAATCAAGGTTACCGATAAAGATGAAATGACCACCAAGTCGCTGAACGTTATCAGAGATGCATATAAGCTCAGCGCTGACCTTGCTGAAGTTGAAATCAAGAAGGGCATCGAGCTTGAGTTTGATATTGTTATCAAGGGCAAGGACGAAAAGGTTGAAGGCGAAGGCACGGCATATGTCATTAAAGAAGATGGCAAATGGAAGATTTATGAAATCGAATTAAACGTTTAAGCTAAAAAAATCCTGACCCTGCGGAGCAATCTGCGAGGTCGGGATTTTTTCAACGTTGACAAGTAAGAATGAAGGGAATATAATTTCAGTGTAATAAGGGCCTGTAGCTCAGTTGGGAGAGCATTCGGTTCGCATCCGAAAGGTCATGGGTTCAACCCCCACCAGGTCCACCAAAAAGAAGCGATAGCATCAGCTATCGTTTCTTTTTATTTGAGTGGGGGTTGAAAGGGCGAATAGAAAACCTTTCGGTGAAAGGTTTTCCGCCCGTCGAGCTGCTAAGTGGAAAAAATCAGAAGCGATTGCTGAAAGTCGAGCAGAACGAAAAAGCAAAGAAGAATTCCCACCAGGTCCACCAAAAAGAAGCGATAGCATCAGCTATCGTTTCTTTTTTATTTGAAGAGGGGTTGAAAGGGCGCAAAAAGAAACACCCACTTTTCAGTGAGTGTTTCAGAAAATCAATATCGTATGGGTATTTTGCAATTTTTTACAAAACCGCACGTGACCGTCATTTAGATGAGTTTATCGGGGTCAACAACGTATGTATTCATAAGCATCTTGATGAAATCGATAAGAGCGAGGATGCTGCCGATACCGATCCAGCAAGTGAGAAGCTTGAGGATACCTTTCTTTGATTCGCCGAGATAGAAATTGTGAATACCGAGACCACCAACAAAGAAAGCAAGAAGGATAACAACAATCTTTTCTTTGCCTGCGGGGCACCAGTCACCGCCGATAGCAGTACCTGATTTCTTTGCTGCGCCGTAATCAGCAGCAACGCCACAACCCATGCAAACAACAGCGTTGGGAGCAAGCTGACCGCCGCAGTTTGAGCAGTAAGCGTTACCTGTGCCGGTTGCACAGCCACAGTTAAGGCAGATAGCCTGGTTGTCATTCATAGGATTGCCACAAGTTTTGC
This sequence comes from Clostridia bacterium, assembly GCA_017630695.1. GTDB lineage: Bacteria > Bacillota > Clostridia > Oscillospirales > Acutalibacteraceae > CAG-177. The sequence goes on along the minus strand of JAGBUT010000078.1, from coordinate 9,182 downwards.
AATACATAAAAAACACCTCTGTTTTTAGATTTGATTTAATAATAGCATACGAATTTTGTTTTTTCAACAATTTCTGCAATATTTATACATAATATTACAGAATTTGTTATGATTTTTGAGAATTACGCGGGTTATTCCCATTCTTCACCGTTTACACATTCGATTGAACCGTGGTTATTACCCCAATAATTGTGAGCTTTTTCTTCATACATTTCAGCGTTTGAATGAAGAGTGCCTGCGAAACGAAAATCTCTGTCAGGGTAATCGCTGACGGCATATGCGAGCTCGTGAGAAAGAATCGAAGAATAGATGAAATAATATTTTTCACCGAATTTTCGGATTGAACTTGCTTCATAGAATTCGTGACCCTCAAATCCCGTACCTGCACTGTTTTTTGTGCCGGGAATCAACTGTTTCACAGTTTTTACCGTGAGCATATCGTTTTCAAGCTCAACAACCTGATTTCCGTTTGCACCTTTGACGGGGCTGACAAGGTCAATGCCAAGGCGAAGATACCACACGTCGGGGCTGAATCCCGAATAAAGAAAGACCTTGCCGTTATCGTTTATTATTCCGGGGTCAAAGGGGAAAAAGTCACCCTTTTTTCTGCCGTAAAGCTTTCCGTCGGGATGTTTTACATAACCGTAGAATTCGTATTTGCCTGCAGGCTCGTCGCAAACCGCAACGCTGATTGACGGTGAAAAGCTCAGACCGTAATAGAGGTAATATCTGCCGTCAACGCCCTTGCACACGTCGGGTGCGAACATTCGCATTTTACCCTTTTTGTTCATCGGGTCTTGATTTTTTCGGTAAATGACACCCTCGCATTTCCAATCGGATAAATCATCAGCGGGTGCAGACCAGCATACGTAGTCTTTTTCGCAGAATGCAGTTGCGCCGAAGGTGTCGTGAGAGCCGTAAATATACAGACGGTTTCCAAAAACGTGCAGCTCGCCGTCAGCAACGTATTCAAATGACGGCAGATATGGATTTACTGCTTGTTTTTTCATCGGCAACCTCCGTGTTGTTCATATGAAAATTATATTACAGAATAAAATCAAATGCAACAATCAATATCAAAGCAAAAAAGCAGAGAACCCGAGTTCTCTGCTTTTGTTTTTTATTTATGCTCTTTGATAAGCTGTTTATAATGGTTGCCTTTGTGCTCAAAGTCTTTGTAGACGTTGTAGCTTGAAGCGGCAGGTGACATCAGACAGCTTTTGCCTTTTGCGGTAAACTTGAATGCGGCATCAACCGCTTCTTCAAGGTCTTGTGCAAGAACGATATTCTTGTTACAGCCGCTTTCGATGAGATATTTGCAGATTTCAATGCCCGTATCGGGAGTGCCGATGAGGTTACGCACTCTGCATTTGCGAAGATAACGTTTGAATCCTGAATAATCGATACCTCTGTCGAGGCCGCCGAAGATGAGAGTATCAACGTCACCGATTGCTTCGATTGCGCATTCAACAGCGTGTGGAATGGTTGCGATAGCATCGTTATAGAATTTTATTCCATCGTATTCACCGACGGGTTCCATTCTGTTTTCAATGCCTGCAAAGTTTCTTACAGCTTCGAGAATATCGGAATCGTTTATGCCGAGACAACGGGCAACCGTTGCGGCAACGCATACGTTTTGTCTGTTGTGAACGCCTTTAAGACGCTCGTTTTCGCCTGCTGCAGCAATGATATCTTCATCGCCGAGGCTTCCGTTTGCACCGACCTTGATAATGGTGGGCTTTGCGTTTGCAAAATCAAAATAGCGGTCAAAATCCTGCTCTGCATTGCAAACGAAATAGTCGCTGCCTGTCTGATGGCGGATAATATTCATTTTTGCGCCAACGTAACCGCCGAAGCCGTTATAGTGGTCAAGATGCTCGGGGTAAATATTGGTCATAACCGCTACGTGAGGCGATGCGGTTGTGAATTCAAGCTGGTGAGAGGACATTTCGATAACCGCAACGTCAACCTTCTCGCTCTCAAGGCTGTCAAGAACAGGAACACCGATGTTGCCGATAAGACAAGCTTTTTTGCCTGACTGCTTGACCATACCGTAGATAAGAGTTGAGGTTGTTGTTTTACCTTTTGTGCCCGTAACACCTACGCAGGTGCAATCTGAAAAACGAAGGAAGAGGTCTGTCTGGCAGGTGACTTCAACACCGTCAGGCACAATAACGTCCTTGAATGACATACCGGGAGTTTTTATAACGGTATCATATTCCTTGATTGCGTCAAGGTAGTTTGCACCGCAATGAAGGGTAACGTTTTTATCGAAAACTTCGAGCTCACGCACGTCGGCAATGCCGATATGCTTATCGGGCAGGTTATGGCGGATGATATCATAAGTTGACCTGCCTTCTCTGCCGAAGCCGAGAACAAGCACTTTGCGGTCTCTGAAATATTCAATCAACTGCTGAAACATTTTTGCATCTCCTTTGAGAGAAAATCACTTTAAATCAAATAAGATTATATCATTATTATCTGATATATTCAAGCGAAAAATGAAATCCGCCCCGACAAGAGCCGAGGCGGATGATTTCGGTTAGATTGCTTTGATAAGCATAAGGAATCTGCCGAGAATATCAAAGAAGAAATTCAAGGGCTTCCAGATAAGCTTAACGTTGATTTTTGCAAGAATTGAGGTCATAAGGTTATCGATTGCGGAGCTTATGCTGTCAGAAGGAGCTGTGCCGTCGCTTTCGATTGCGAAGGAGTCAACGCAAACTGCTTCACCGTCAATCACCTGATATGCGTTGTAATAGAGTCTGTTTCCGTCAACTGTGATTGCAGAGAACATTGAATACTCGCTTTCAACGATTGATTCTGCTCTGGGGAATACAGAGTCGGTTGCGGAGGCATCCACTGATCCGTAAATCTTAACACCTGAAGTGCCGCAGATTGAGTAAATTGTTCCCATGGGATTGATTTTCATTTCATAATCCTGACCGTTATAGTTAACGGTTTCAGTTTTGTAGGGAACAATTGCGTTGGTATTGAGTGCATCAGTGCGGAGATATACGTGATCGTGTCCCTGAAGAACAAGGTCAACGCCAAGATAGGGCAGAAGAGCACTGAGCTGGCTTCTGATACCCTCAACGTCGCCATCCTCAACGTGAGAACCGTTGGAATAGGGTGCCTTATGAAGAACAACAATGTTGAATTTTGCGTTGCTGTTCTTTATATCGTTTGTAAGCCATTCAATCTGAGCATCGCTGAGCTTATCGCCCTCGTCGTCATTTGTGTTGAGAACGGTGAAGTGAACTCCGTTGTATTCATATGAATAGAATACACCTGAATCCAGATCCTGCTCGGGAACGTTCGGAAGAGAGAAGATATTTGTAATTACAGCACCACCCTTTTCATGGTTACCCGTTGTGGGCATAAAGGGAAGTGAGAGGAATTCATCTGTGGAGTTGAGGAAATAATTCCAGTGCTTGTTGTTGCCACCCATATCAACCTGATCACCTGCAGAAACAACGAATCTTGCATCCGGGTAGAGAGAGTGTGCTGTTTCAACAACTTCTGCAAACTGATCATAATGGTCAGGTCTCTGTGCCTGTGGGTCTGTAAGCGAAATGAAGGTGAAGGCATCGTTTTCGTCGCCTGCAGTCTGAATGACACCTGCATCGCTCCACCAGCCTCTTTCGGCATCGCCGATACGGTAGCTGTATTTTGTGTTGGGTTCAAGGCCCGAGAGCTTAACGGTGTGATAAACGTATTCCGTATCATAGGGAAGAATAACCATAAGCAAACCGATATCGGCACCGGGATATGTTCTGATAACTGTTTCACTTGTTGCGTTGATTCGTGAATCAACGGTAGGTTTGCCTGTGAAAACGGGATTATCACTGTAAGGAATCAGCTCGATATCCGAAGCTGTGAGGCTGTATTTTGTGAGCCACGTGATGGTTGCTTCGGTTGATGAATCGTTACCGAGAGTCATTGTAATCTGTGAGGGGGTACGGTAATTATCCTTTGTGACTTCAACGGCAACGGGACCTGAATAGGAAATTGAAACGTTGCTGTCCATTTCGGAAGAGGGGTTTTCGTCGATAAGGAAAGAACCGAGCATCCAGGAGATTGTGTATCCCCATGATTCAAACTGACTGAAGGTCAGGTATTTGCCTGCGAGATTATCAATGATAGCATCGATTGATGAATATTCGTCAGGAACAACTGAAAGACCAAGAACGGAATTTACAAGGTTGAGCAGGCTGGTGTCGCCGCCGAGAAGAGCTTCGGTTACACCCTGAAGAACTTTGCCGAGAAGAGCAAAGACTGTTTTTTCGGGGAAGAGTGCACCGGGATTAAGATCGATGTTTGCAAGAATTTCGTTCTTTACAAGGTCGTTAACAACAACGTCGAGAAGAAGACCGAAGAATTTTTCAGTCAGCACACCGCTTTCAAAACCGTCAAGAATGCTCTGAACGTAGGGGTATTTTGCAACGTTTTCGTCGCCGTCGTAATAGGTGAGCATAATTGTTGTTGCAAGCTCACCGACTGTGCAGCCGCCCTCGTTTACTTCGTAACCGAGCATATCGGTAAGATATGTTGCAGGCTCGTCCGTAAGCTCAAACGAAAGAAGCTTATTGAGAATTGCATCGATCTTTTCGATTGTAAGCTCGGGCTGGTTGATATATACCTCGTCAACCTGTGAGCCAATATCGTTGATAAGACCCATAAGGTTTGTGCTGACGGTGAGGATATCAACGTTGCCGATAGCAAGTCCGTTTGTGCCGATAAGGTCGGTAATAATCTGCTGAAGGTCAAGACCGCTTGCAGCAAGATATTTTACAAGACCGCCTGTTTCGGAAACCTCGCCAAAGAACTCGTTGATGAAGGGATAAATCATACCTTCAAGAAGGTCTTTTACGCTGCCCTTACCGAAGGTTCGTTCAAATGAATGAGTGATTCTGTAAGGCTTTTCGTAAACAGTACCGTCATCACCAACAACGTTCTGATATTCGTCAACGTCAAGAGTCTGCATATCAAACTTAATGTTTGTGCCGTCTGAAGTAAAGTCTACGATTTTATAATAGTTGGGATAGCCTGTAAGTGTGGGCGTGAGAATGTCGTTGACTGTTTCACCGTTATCTGAAACGTGAGAAGCAACGTCGTTTGAGTGGAGGTGACCTGTGAAAACGTAGTGCATACCTGCATCGGCATAAGCGTCTGCAATCTGAACCCATTCCTCAACAACAAAGGGCCAGAAAGTGGCTTCTTCAATAGCCATATGAGGAACGAGGTTGTGGTGCTGCATACCGATAACTGTCAGACCTTTTTCTTCTGCATCCTCGCATTCAGCAAGAATCCATTCGAGAAGGTCGTCACCGATTCTGCCGTCAGTCATATGCTCGTTGCCCTCTGCACCGTTGTCTTCGCTGTACATACAGCTGTCGATAGCGATGAGCTTATAGCCGCCAATAACTTCTGTATATGAGAGCATACCGCCTTTGTTACCGTCTTTGGGAACGAAAACGCTGTCTGCATCAGCATAACCGAAGTCTGCATAGATTTCACGGAAATCTTCGGGAGTGGTGATGTCAGCAGGCTCTTCAAAGCCGTTTTCAAACGACATTGCGTTTGAGTTGTTGACGTCGTGGTTGCCGGGGATAACGAAAACGGGAATGCCCGTTTCTGCCTCAAATGCGGCGAATTTTTCAGCGAGTTCCTGATGGCTCTTCTTTTCACCGTCTTTTGTAAGGTCACCGGGGATGAGAACGCAGGTGTCTCCGTTCTCAACGGCGTTGCGAAGAACGCCGTCAAGAGCATTTGTGAGAAGTGAAGCTGCGTCGTCATATTCCTTGTGCTTATTATAAAGCCATTCCTGATACTCTTCGGTATATTCACCTCTGAGTTCCTTGCTGAAATAGTGAATATCGGAAATAACACCGAATCTGATTGAGGAAGTTTCCGCACTTGCAACGAAGGGGATACTTACAACAATCAAAGCAAGGGAAAGGAAAAGGCTTATTACTTTAAACCATGTTTTTTTGCTGTTCATTTAGTTTTACTCCTGATGATCAGATGTTCTTGAGGAGAGGACCGATGCCTGCGATTGCCTTGGGGATACCCTTGAGAATCTTGCGGATACCACCCTTTTCACCTGCGAGCCATTTTACAAGACCGTCTGCCATATCTTCACTCATAACGCCACCACTCATGCTGATGAAATCACGGAAGGGAGTCTGAAGAGCGATTGCCTGAGCAAAGCCTGCAGGGATAAGTGTGGTAAGAAGCTTATAAAAACGCTTGCCGTTCTTTGTATGACGGCAGCTTTCGAAAGTATCGCAGATTCCGAGTTTTCTGTTGGGATCGTAATCGGAGGGAGGAAGCTCTCTGCCGAGAACAGCAACAAACTGATCTGCAGGCATATACTGAACGTCGCCTGTGTAATAAAGAGGAGCAACTTTTGAATAGTCGGGGATTGATACCTCGGGAGCAGTAACGTTAACTGTTGCGCGGAGCTTGATGTCTGCACTGGATGCACCTACGAGGATTTCGAAATCGCCGGCTTCAACGCACCAATCGTTGATGTTTACGTTGTAGAAAGCAAAAGCTCTCTTTGAAAGAATGATGGTGATTTCCTTGCTTTCGCCGGGTTCAAGCCAGACCTTCTTGAAGCCTTTAAGCTCCTTAACGGGTCTGTAGATTGTGCTTTCTTTGTCAGCAACGTAGAGCTGTGCTGTTTCGAAGCCTGCAACGTTACCTGTGTTCTTGACTGTGAATGCAACGGAGAGTGTTTCGTTTTCATCCATTGATGTCTTGTCAAGCTTAATGTTGCTGTATTCGAAGGTTGTGTATGAAAGACCGAAGCCGAAGGGGTAACGCACAGCCGTATTGCTCTTGTCATAATATCTGTAGCCGATATAAACGCTTTCTCTGTATTCAACGGAAGCGGGGTTACCGGGGAAGAAATTCTTTGCAGGAGTGCTGTCGTATGTTACGGGATATGTTTCGGAGAGCTTACCGCTGGGGTTAACGTCACCGCAAAGGATATCGGCAACAGCGCCTGCGCCTGCCTGACCGCCAAGGTATGAATGAAGAACAGCGTTTACGCCGTCGTTCCAGGGCATTTCAACGGGTGAACCGCCTGCAAGAACAACAACAACGTTCTTATTGACTTTGAGAACTTCTTCAACGAGCTGATCGTGAGCTTCGGGAAGAGCCATGATTGTTCTGTCGAAGCCTTCTGCTTCGTAATCATCTGTAAGACCGATGAAGAGAACAACCTTTTCGCTTCTCTTTGCGAGTTCAACTGCTTCGGCAATGTGAGCAGGATTCTTCTTTGCTTTCTTTGCCTTGAGTTCATATCCCTGAGCAAATTCAACCTCGAAGCCGGATGCCTTCAGCTCATCAAGAGCATTATCAAGCTTTGTGGGGTTGATGTGTGATGAGCCTGCGCCCTGATATCTGGGGCTTCTTGCGAGCTCACCGATAACTGCAATCTTGCTGCCCTTTTTGAGAGGAAGAATGCCGTCGTTCTTGAGAAGAACCATTGACTGAGCAGCGATTTTTCTTGCAAGAGGCTGATCGTCGGCATCGTTATATTCGTAGTTAACCTTTGAGCCGTCAACAGCCTTCTTGATAAGGTTGAGCATATTGAGAGCTCTTTCGTTAAGAATTGCTTCGTCGAGTTCGCCGTTCTTGACAGCTTCAACGATTTTCTTTGTGCCTGAGCCTGAGGAGGAGGGCATTTCAAGATCGTTACCGTTCTTGAAGCCGAGAACTCTGTCGTTAACTGCGCCCCAGTCACTTACAACAACGCCGTTAAAGCCCCATTCATCACGGAGAATTTCGGTCTGTGTGTGTCTGTTTTCGGAGCCGTGAGCACCGTTGATTTTGTTATATGAGTTCATAACAGTCCAGGGCTGTGCCTTCTTGACTGCGATTTCAAATGCTGTGAGATAGATTTCGCGAAGAGCTCTTTCGTCAACAACTGAATCGCAGGTCATTCTGCGTGTTTCCTGGCTGTTTGCACAGAAATGCTTGAGAGAAGTACCAACGCCCATTGACTGAACACCGTTGATAAAGCTTGCTGCAAGTTCACCTGCAAGGATGGGATCTTCGGAGAAATATTCAAAGTTTCTGCCGCAGAGGGGAGAGCGCTTCATATTGATGCCGGGGCCGAGAAGTACGCCAACTTTTTCTTTAAGGCATTTTTTACCGAGAGCAACACCCATTTCATAGAGAAGGTCGGGATCCCATGAGCAAGCGGTTGTTGCTGCTGTGGGATAGCTGATTGCGGGTACGCTGTTGCTGAGGCTGTCACCCTTTTTGCTGTAGTCCTTCTTACGGAGTCCGTGAGGGCCGTCGCAAACCATAATTGAAGGGATGCCGTACTTTTCCATTGCTTTGAGATTCCAGAAGTTTTCACCGTCACAGATAGCGGCTTTTTCTTCAAGAGTCATCATTGCGAGAATTTCTCTGGGGTCTTTCATTTAGAGTTCCTCCTTATATTTCAGAATTATTTTCTTCCAAACCAAGTATTTCATCGGCGTTCATGCCGTCGATTTCTTCAACCTTTTTGAGCTTTTTGCGAATAATTTCATTGCGATGATCGGCTTCGTCAAGCGATCTGCCTGCTTCCTCGATTTTCTGCTTTGCCTTGTGAAGCACGATGCCGAATTTATCATACTGCACTTTTGCTGCGGCGAGAAGCAGACGGACTTCATTTGCTTTTTCGTTAATTGCAACAGCTCTGAAGCCGAGAGAAAGTGAATTGAGCAGGGCTGTTATAGTCGAAGGGCCTGCAATCATAACGTTGAAATCGCTGCGGATTCTTTCACTGATGCCGCTTCTTGAAGAAACGATTTCAGCATAAAGACCTTCCGTTGCGAGATAAAGAATTGCAAAAGGAGTAGTTGTGGGAACGTTGATATATTTTGCAACCGTTTTTGCTTCGGCATAAACTCTTGCCTCAAGAGCTTTTCTTGCGGCGGAAAGAGCATCTGCATCAGCCGAATCGGCAGCGTCGCAAAGTCTGATGTAATCCTCCATCGGGAATTTCGAGTCGATAGGCAGATAGGTCATTCTGCCGCTGTCATCACCCGAGGGAATACGAACAGCAAACTCAACTCTGTCTTTGGATGCAGGGTCGGTCGCGAAGTTGGTTTCATACATACCGGGAATCGTCTGGTCAAGAATCGCTCCGAGCTGAACCTCGGCCCAGGTGCCTCTTG
>JAGBUT010000077.1 GCA_017630695.1 Clostridia bacterium | reverse complement strand
TGCGCTTGTTCAATGAATCGTCAGGGTCAAGATCGGCTTCGTTCCAGATTTCCCAGTATTTAATATTGAGTTTGTAGCCATCTGCCCAACCCTCATTGTAATGTCGGATAATATGTTCGCAGATAACGGCCCACTTTTTGAAATCCTCAGGCGGAACGGTGCCGTGCTTTTTTATCTGATGCTCAATTGTCTGACCTAATCTGAAAAATGTTTCGGTGCCTGCATCAAGACAAACTGAAATACTTTCATCCGTACACGCAAAATCATAGGATGCAGGGTCATAAGGGTCAGCATCGAAATCAGGAAAAATGCATGTAATATCATGGCTGTACGGACCGCCGTAAATGCCGCAAACAGCAGAATCGTGATTTCTGCTGTATGGAATCCTCGCTGACTTATAATCCTCAAAATTACTGCGGAATTGGTCATTTGCGTGCCTTCTGTGCCAAGGTCCGCCGTTAGTCGCATTAAGAATTTTAAATTTGTTGCCCGAGCTATTCAAATCAAATTTTAATATTTCCATTGCAACCTCCGCAAATTATTATTTTCCGAACTTTTCGACAAATTGGAATTTATCGCTCTGTTCTTCCTATTTTACCATACGGAATGGTTTGAAAATCCGGAATGGATTTTCTCAATTCCTCAGTATCTCTGATACTGTAATTTCCCGAATCAAAGTCGGTAAAAATTTCTTCCGCATTATTAAGTGAATAAATTTCGTTACAGGATATATCGCTGAATCTGTAAGCGGAACTGTAAATATCTCCAATTACTTTGTGCCTGTTTAAAATCAGATTGTTTCTGATTGTACATGCAGGGTTGGGTATGTAGGATGCGGTTTCGCACTGCGACTTATCATCTGTCATTGTTTTGTATTCAGGGAATGCATTCTGCCAAATTTCGCTCTGCCACGGTGAAGCATAGAGCGCATCCCACATATCGCCGCTTCCGATATGGGCATGTGTAAACCAGCCGTTGTTCAGTGCGCCTTCTCTTGCTCTTTCATCAAAGTAAATTGCGTTTTCACCTGAATTTATAATTACATTGTTTTCAACAACATTGTCTCTTCCGCCGCCGATATGGATTGAATTTCTTGGGATGTTGATGAGCAGATTGCCGTAAATCTGCTGACCCGAAAGAGCATCGTCAAGATAAATTCCATCCGGCTTATGTTCTCCCGAGCCGACATTATAAATACAATTATATCTTATAATATTGCCATACCACACCCAACTTCTGCCCGAGTAAATTGCGCCCGCATCGTCAGAAAGCAGACAAACATCGTGAATGTTATTATATTCAATAATATGATTATTTCCTTTATAGGTGATTGCTTCGTGAGGCGAGTTTGCCATTTCATTGTGTGAGCAGATGTTGCCGACACCGAGCAGAGTTACTGCGGGCTGATAGGTCTGATAAATCTCTGACCAATCGTGAATATAATTATTATCAGCCTTGCTGTTGCCGGGAGTAAGCGTTTGTGTATCGCCGCCGTCAAGAATAATTCCGCCCTTGCCTGTGTGGGTGATTTCATTATTATATGCAAGGTTGTTACTGCCCGTCATAACAAGTGCGTTGCCTGCAATATTTTTGATAAGGCAATTTTGCACTGTATTATTATTTCCGTTAACAACAACGGCATCTGCTCTTGTTCCCTTTACGGTTATTCCGTCAAAGGTCAGATACTCAGCTTCAGCATTGATTACAGGGGTCAGCGACAGTGAAAGGTCAATCTGTGCTTCTTCAAAATTTTCGGGCTTCCAAAGGCAGAGTAAGCCGTTTTCACGGTCAAGATACCATTCGCCCTCGGTTGTAAGTTCTTCAAGCACATTGAAAAAATAGTAAGGCGCATCTTCTTTTGTTCCGAAAAGGCTGACAAACTTCGGAGAGATTTCACCTGTCTGCGCATTGAAGCTCCCAATCAGTGATGAAGCATCTGCCCAGTCATATTTCCAATAGCCGAACATCCACACGTCATCAAGTGTTTTCCAGCCTGCAATTCTTTGAGTAAGTTCGGAGTTGACTCTGTAAATATCTGATTCGGGATTACGGATTTTATCCCAGTCTTTGACTTCGGTAAGCGCACCGTCAGATTCTTTGCCCAGACCTGTTTTGACAACCTCTTCTGTGAGCAGAAAATCATCGTCGGGGTATCTTGCAAGAGACTGTCTTTTATCGTTGATAAAAAGTTCACAGTAAAGCTCGCCCGTGTAATCACCGTCATAGCTGTTAGCGGTGTTATATGAACCGATTGCATAAATCTTACCCCAATCGTCTTTTGTGAGCGAATAAGGCGCCTGAGTTAAATCCAAAACCATTACATTCTTTTGAGCTTCGGGCGAAAGTATTTCGAATATTTCGGGGTATTCCTTTACGGGTTTGAAATCATCTTTGGAAAGAGTCACTCCGCCGTTTAATATAACCTCGCCGTTATATGCACAGTATGTTATCGGACATTCAGCGGTTCCCGAATCTTCTTTTGTAAATTCAAGCGAAGATACGCGGTATTCACCGCCTTCAATACAGACGGTTATTCCGTTTTTATTTGTTTTATCTGTGTTTCTGACCGCTTCAACAGCCTTTTCGATTGTGAGGAACGGAGAATCTATTGTTCCGCTGTTTGAATCGTCACCTTTTGTGCTTACATAAAAATCGCCGTTAATCATTTTATCATCATCTTTCATATTTGTGTATGTTGAAAGAGTTGGTGCCGGAGCTTTATATCCCTTATACATTTCATCGATTGCAAAAGGTACTATATATGAATAACTGCCTATTATAAAACCGGCCAGAACAATAACAGAAAAAACTGCTTTCAACAGCTTCTTGTTAAACATCTTAAAAATGCAAAGCAAAACAAGAACTGTTACGGTAATAAATGACAGGTAAACGGGGATAACCAATGCAATCTGATTGAGCTCGTTGTTGCCTATAATGCAGTTTATCAAAAGCATAAGAGCAACAAGCATTATTGCAAAAACCGATGCCGTAATAACAGCATTTTTAACAGTTCTCTTTTTTTCTGTATTTTTGCTGAGAGGTATCGAAAGCAAAGCTCCGCCCAAACAAACAACAACGGCAAGTATAAACTGCAGAATTGTGTATTCATAACACAGATATTGCATATGAAAATAATAAAGACCGACAATTGATAAAACGATACCTGAAATAAGACAAATGATTTCAGGTATTATTTTCTTTTGAAGTTGTTTCTTCATAATAGTATCCATCTCCGCAAATTCTTATTTTCCGAACTTTTTGACAAATTGGAATTTGGTTAACACATTCGTTATTTCTTCGCAACTACAATGGGTTGGTAGAACCCTGTTTCTTCGGGGAACATCCATACCACTTCGCTACATCCGTTTGCCATAAGCAAGTCGGTCATTTCCTGTCTGCGGGTGGC
>JAGBUT010000076.1 GCA_017630695.1 Clostridia bacterium | reverse complement strand
GTCGTTGCCCTCGATAAAATCAAGCTCAACGATTTCCGTACCGTCGTGATTTTGTGCGGCTTCAATGAGAGCCTCAAACTTTGCGGAGCCGATTCCGAGATTCCAATATTTTTTTGTTATGGATATGCCCAATCCTGCACGGTGAAAATTCTTGCAGCTATTAAAGAAAGTAATATCACAGCTTCCGACGGGTTTGCCGTCAACATAGCACGCAATTACAAGATTGTTTTCAGATTCACGCATACTGCGTATCCATTCTTCTTCACTTTCAACAGAAACATTATCCCAATACTTGGCATAGCGGGTAAGAAAATCTGTTTCTCCGCAAGCGGTTTTGATGTTGTCGAGCATTGCTTCAGCATCTTCTTCGCAAGGAGTTTTCAGAATTGCGTGCTGACCGTTTTTGAGTATTATTTCTTTTTCGTTAAAAATCATTTTATTCACCTACTTTGTTTTCGGCATAATACTGTGCCTGAGCGTTCCAAAGCTCGCTGTATTTGCCGTTTGGATTTTCGAGGAGTTCTTCGTGAGTGCCTTCCTGAATAACTGTGCCGTTATCAAAAACAACAATTCTGCTGCAGAATCGGCAGGATGAAAGTCTGTGAGAAATATAAACGGCTGTTTTGCCGCCTGCAATATCATTGAATCTTGAATAAATTTCGCTTTCGGCGATGGGGTCAAGTGCGGCGGTGGGTTCGTCGAGAATAACAAACGGTGCATCCTTATAGAGCGCTCTTGCAATGGCGATTTTCTGTTCTTCACCGCCCGAAAGGTCGATGCCGTCTTTTTCATAGAGTTTATATATTGATTGTTTCAGCTTCTTCGGGAATTCCTCAATTCTGTCTTTTACACCTGCCATTTCAAGACATTGCCATACTCTTCCTTCATCGTATTCGTCGGAGCATGCAACGTTTTCACCGACAGGAAATGCAAGGAGTTTGAAATCCTGAAAAACGATTGCAAAAAGCTTTAAGTATTCGGCATAGTCAAACTCACGGATGTCTATTCCGTTGAGCGTGATTCTGCCTTCGGTGGGGTCATAAAGACGGCAAAGGAGTTTTATCATCGTCGATTTTCCGCTGCCGTTCATACCGACAACTGCAAGCCTTTCGCCTGACTTTATCTTCATACTGAAATTTTTCAGAATCATAGGCTCGGTTTCGGGATAGGCAAATGAAACATTATGAAACTCAAAAACAGAGTTTGCAGGGTCAATACCGTCAACCGTTCTTGTGCCGTTTTCCATATCGGAAACGAGATTCAGATATTCGATTTCCTGCTTTAACTGAGCATTGTTTGCGTGAAGATATCCTGCGTTACCTGCAATATCCGTGCAAGCGGTTATCAGTTTTGTGATTGCGCCGTAATATTCAACAACCTTGCCTGCACCGAATGCACCTGCAAGCGCTTTTAGTCCGACGAAAATATAAACAAGACCGCCGAGCAGATTTGTTGAAATCGTGCTTACCTGACCGATGGTTGCCCAGACTCTGAAAGTATCCTTTCTCATCTTTGCGGTGGGATTATAAATCTTTCCGGTGATTTCTTCGTTGATAAGACCTTTTTCGTTGAAAATGCGGACATCCTTGCCGCTTTCGTTTTCGTTGAGATATTTCTGATTGTAGTATTCAAGAATCGGATTGAATTTCACAACTCTGTTAAAAATATTGAACTGCTTTTTCTCGCTCAGGCTGTGATATTTAACCGAAAGCGCAATCATAACGGCAGAGAAAATAACAAGCGACATACCGAGCAGGGGTGAATCAACAAAAGCCATAAATCCCGTAAGCGGTGCAGGCGATTTGCTGAAAACCATGCCCGAAATCATAACAATTGCAACGATAATTGAGAAAACGCAGGATATCATTTCTGCCACGCATTCGGCAACCCAAGTAAGACCGTTGCCGTTGTTTGCGTTTTCTTCGATTTTACCTCGAAGCTCCTGAACGGATGAGCTTTCCGCCTTTGCATAGTCGAGTTCAAGAGCTTTTCGGGAGAGAAGTGCGGAATGCTTTTCCCAACAGCTGTTGAGCATTATCAAAGCTTTTCGGTTGATTGTTCGGATGATAACGTCAATAACGAGTGTTGTGATTGTTGCGATGAGAACGTATTTCAATATCTGCTCAAAGCCTTGTTTTTCGGTTAGTGCGGTGATGACAAGACCTGTGCAGTAAATTGTGATATAAGGTGAAACGGCACGGAGAATTTTAACGATGAGATTTAGTGAAAAATATTTTTTGCCGAGATAGATTTTAACAAGTTTCAAACCTTGTCTGATTATTTCAAAATCCTCTTTAAAGTCCGTGAAAAACTTCTTCATATAATCGCCTCCTCTCTGTAATATCGGCTCTGTGTTTCAAACATTTCGGCGTATTTACCGCCGAGTGCAAGCAATTCCTCGTGAGTTCCCATTTCGGCAATTTTAGCATCGTCAAGAAGAATGATTCTGTCGCAGAAACGGGTTGACGAAAGTCTGTGGGATATGTAAATTGCGGTTTTGTCTTTTGTAAGCTCACTGTATTTGAGATACATATCGTTTTCCGCTATGGGGTCGAGTGCGGCGGTGGGTTCGTCGAGAATGATTATCGGAGCATCTTTATAAAGTGCCCTTGCAAGCAGAAGTCTCTGAAGTTCGCCGCCCGAAAACGCAACCGCACCTTCGTGAACTTCACGCACAAGAAGAGTGTTTTCTTTCTGCGGCAGACTTTCAACCTTATCGAGTATTCCTGCAAGTCTCATGCATTCACGGAGTCTGCCACGGTCAATTTTGTTTTCCTCGCAGAGTGCGATATTCTTTGCGACAGTTGC